>WLFI01000099.1 GCA_009703845.1 Actinomycetota bacterium | reverse complement strand
GGCGTCGAGCAGGGCACGCAGGTTAGAACCTGACCCAGAAATGAGAACTACGACCGACAGCACCGCTCTAGTTTATCGCTTGAGGTGTTCGGGAATCGGGGCTGCCTTGTCGGGGCGAGCGCTATAGAACGCCGCCAAGAACGACACGGGAGCCACCTCGACGAAGACCACCAGCGCGAGCATCCACGGGTTCACACCAAACTCGGCGAGACGCTCTGGGCCAATGCCGCCACTGGCCACCCAGGCGAGCAGTGCGGCCTCGAGCGCCGCCACCAAGCCGATGCCGAGACCCAGCGAGATTGCCGCACTAAGTGGCGATGCGAAATTGAAACGGATGTCGGCTGCGTGCGGTTTCACGAGCACGGTTGCGGCCAACGCCAAAAGCACCGGCACGACCAAAACCATTAGGCCGAACGGGTTTTCGCCGATTGGCAAACCGCCAAAGAACGGAATCGACGGAATCGGGCCGAGCTCTGTGCCAAAAGGCGAAACGGTGGAACCCGCTCCGATCGAGAAGCCGACTCCGGTGAGCCAGGCCGCACCGAAGATGATGAGATTTGGCAGCAGCGCCAACTGCGCGAGGGTTACCGCGATGCCGCCGATTAGGCTCACCTGCAGCCCTTCGTAGAGGCGAGTTACCGAAACCCAGTTGAAGGTGAGGCTGACGGCCAGAAAGATTGCCGAAACGGCCAACAGACCAACCACCACGGCGGTTCCGGCTATGAAGGCCGGCTTGCTGAGCGAAGCCAAGAACCAGTTAGCGGTCTGCGAACGACGTGCGATTTGGTCATCGAGCCAAGCGCGTTCGCGAGTGACAACCTCGGTGTTTTGCGAGCGGCCAAACAGGTTGGTGACCACCATCGAAGCAACATAAAGCAGTGCCGGAATCGCGGCTGCCTCGTTGGCCACCGGGTGAACCGTTGGGCTCGAGGCAATCGGTGTGAGCACAATCGCAACGGTTGCATAAACGATGAACGCACCCAACCAGCCCGGCCAAAATTCGAGCGCGCCCCAGAGCTTGCGAGCGGTGCGGCGACCGAACAGGTAGACCACGGCCATCAGCCCGAGCGGTGCAAGTGAAATGTCGAACGCCGGTGAATCGATTCCGGCGAGCGCCTGCTCACCAACGTGGATGCTCACGCCATGCCCCGCAAACCACAGGTTTCCCATCGTCTGCAGCGACATGATCCACGGAATGTCTGGATCGTTTTCGATGACCCAAACTGCGGTGCCGAGTCCGAGCAGAATGACGATGGTTAGGGCAGAAATAAAGAGCGCATCCAAAGCACCAACCAGCAGGGTTAACCTGCGGCTACTTGCGTTGGATGCGCCCTTTGCCACTTTTGTTGTGAGCTAGAGGCTCTTGACCACTTCGCGCATCAGCGCTGCGGTCTCGCTTGGAGTTTTGCCAACCTTCACGCCAACGGCTTCGAAAGCTTCTTTCTTAGCCTGAGCGGTTCCGGCTGAACCAGAAACGATCGCACCGGCGTGACCCATGGTCTTACCTTCTGGTGCGGTGAATCCGGCAACGTAGGCAACCACTGGCTTGGTGACGTGCTTGGCGATGTAGGCGGCAGCCTTCTCTTCGCTGTCTCCACCGATTTCACCAATCAGCACGATGGCCTTGGTTTCTGGGTCGGCTTCGAATGCTTCGAGTGCATCGATGTGGGTGGTTCCGATGATCGGGTCTCCACCAATACCAATGGCGGTCGAGAAACCGATGTCGCGAAGTTCGAACATCATTTGGTAGGTCAGGGTTCCCGACTTCGACACAAGGCCGATCGGGCCGCGGCCGGTGATGTTCGACGGGGTGATACCGGCGTTCGACTGCTCTGGGCTGATGATGCCTGGGCAGTTAGGGCCGATGATGCGGGTCTTGTTGCCCTTCGAGCATGAGTAAGCCCAGAAGCTAGCCGAGTCGTGCACCGGAATGCCCTCGGTGATAACAACTGCCAGACCGATTTCGGCGTCAATCGCCTCGACCACAGCGGCCTTAGCGAAGGCTGGTGGAACGAAGATGACCGAAACGTCTGCACCGGTTGCTGCCATGGCCTCGGCCACGGTGCCAAACACCGGCAGGCTCTTGCCATCGATTTCAACGGTTTCGCCGGCCTTGCGTGGGTTCACGCCGCCAACGATGTTCGAGCCACCGGCAAGCATGCGGGTGGTGTGCTTCATGCCCTCGCTACCGGTCATTCCCTGAACGATGATTCGCGAGTTGCTGTCTAGAAAAATAGCCATTTTGTTTGTTCCTTCTCGCGTCTATCGGTTGGCCAGTTCGGCGGCCTTGTCGGCAGCCTCATCCATGGTTTCGACCACGGTAACTAGCGGGTGAGCAAAATCAGCGAGGATGCGGCGACCCTCGACCACGTTGTTGCCATCTAGGCGCACAACAAGTGGCTTGGTTGCAGCAGAGCCGAGCTTTTCGAGAGCGCCGACGATTCCGTTGGCAACTGCGTCACAGGCAGTGATTCCACCGAAGACGTTTACGAACACGCTCTTCACCTGGGCGTCGCCGAGAATAACGTCGAGACCGTTGGCCATAACCTCAGCCGAGGCACCGCCACCGATGTCTAGAAAGTTTGCTGGGCGCACGTTGCCGTGACGCTCGCCGGCGTAGGCAACCACGTCGAGGGTCGACATAACCAGACCGGCACCGTTACCGATGATTCCAACCTGACCGTCGAGCTTCACGTAGTTCAGGTCCCAAGCCTTGGCCTTTGCCTCTAACGGGTCTAGGTCGTCGCGCTCCATCTCGGCGCGCTCGTGACGAAACTCTGCGTTGTCGTCGAGGGTCACCTTGCCGTCGAGGGCGAGAATCTCGCCGTCGTGGGTGAGAACCAGTGGGTTCACCTCAACCAGGGTGGCGTCTTCTTTAACGAACACGTCATAAAGCTTGACCAGAACCGGGGCAACCTTGTCGGCTAGTTCTGCCGGAAAGTGACCGGCTAGTGCGATTTCACGTGCCTTGGCGAGGTCGATGCCGGCAACAGCATCCACTGCGATTTTGGCTAGAGCATCTGGGCGCTCGACTGCGAGCTGCTCGATGTCCATTCCACCCTCAACGCTGCAGAGCGAGAGAAACGTGCGGTTTGAGCGGTCAAGCATGACCGAAAAGTAGTATTCCTGGTCGATTGCAGCACCCTGCGCCATCATTACGCGCTTGACTACGTGACCCTTGATGTCTAGACCCAAGATGGCTTCGGCGTGTGCGCGAGCCTCTTCTGGAGTCTTGGCAACCTTGACGCCGCCGGCCTTGCCGCGACCGCCAACCTTTACCTGGGCTTTGACGACAACAACTCCACCAATCTTGGCGGCTGCTGCCTCGGCTTCTTCTGGGGTGTCGGCGATTAGGCCCTGTAGAACTGGCACGCCGTGAGCCTCGAACATGTCTCGGGCTTGATACTCAAATAGATCCACTGTGGTTTTTCTTTCGGATTGTCGATGCGATCGCACCGTGTCTAAGTTTAGAGCTTTGTGATGGGTGCGACTTTGACCAACAGGCGTTTGGTTCCGTGACCGCCAAAGTTGATCTCGGCGGTCTGCTTGGTGCCCTCGCCCTGCACCGCAACGACTCGGCCCTTGCCGAATGCGTCGTGCTCAACGGTGTCGCCGACGGCCAGTTGCAGACCCTCGTTGTTGCGAACCTGGTTGATGGCTCCGGCCCACTCGGTCTTGGGCTTTTCGACGCTTCTGAACCCGGTGGTCTCGGCGATCGAAGGCGTGTAGCGCTTTGGAGTGCCACCTCGACCCGAGCCAGATTCGCGCCAGTCGATTAGGTGGCCAGGAATCTCTTGCAGGTAGCGAGACGGGGTTGCCGATTCGCTCTCACCATACAGCGAGCGGCTCATTGCGAGCGATAGATAGAGCTTTTTCTTGGCGCGCGTGATGCCCACATAAAAGAGTCGGCGTTCTTCGGCCATGCCGCCAGCCATCACGAACGACATTCGGTGTGGCAGCAAGCCCTCTTCGAGGCCGGTCAAGAACACGATTGGATACTCGAGGCCCTTTGCGGTGTGGAGGGTCATGAGCGAGACGGTACCCGACTCATCGTCTAGATCATCGGCGGCGGCAACCAGGGCAACTTCGTTCAAGAAGTCGGGCAGGCGGCCCTCTGGGTTGTTGCGCTGAAAGTCGCGCGCCACGACGATAAGTTCTTCTAGGTTCTCGACGCGAGCTTCGTCTTGCGGGTCACGGCTGGCCTTCAGCACGTCGAGGTATCCGCTCTTTTCGAGCACTCCCTTGAG
>WLFI01000098.1 GCA_009703845.1 Actinomycetota bacterium | reverse complement strand
GGGTATGGTGTAATTGGCAACACGGAGGTCTCTGGATCCTTTGTTCTTGGTTCGAGTCCAGGTACCCCAGCAAAATCACCAGTCGAGAAATCGGCTGGTTTTTTGTTTAATTGACATTTTGTTTGAGGCTGTCACACCGAAAGGGGTCGGGAGGCTGGTCTAACCTAAAAACATGGATTATCAAACTCTCTTGATCATCAGTTTTTTCGTAACTGCGAGCTTGCTCGGACTTGCCACATTGATCTGGCTGCAAAAGTCAAAAACCTTGCCGAGTTCGAAGGCAAACGCTGAAACGATCTCTACGGTTTCTTCGAGCGATTCAAGTGCTACGAGCGAAGATGCACCCACTCAAGCAGAGCCCCTACCGGTCAGGGGGCTTCTTGTTAGCCATGAGATCATGCAAAACCTCACCGATAAGCAGAGTGACATAAAGAGTGCGCTTGAGTTTTCATCAGCCCCCGTCGCAGTTGCTTATATGCCGGTAACGCGCAATGAACTAGCTCGATTCGTGACCGTTCCCGTAAACCAGAGCATGCAGCAGGCTGTGTCACAAATTGCCAAGGCTGTGAATCGCAACAACGATACCTTGTACAAAGTAATTCTTCCCAAGGGGGCTGAATTGGTGAAGGCTGCTGGAAAATCAGGCTTCAGGGCATTCGCAAAGAACGGCAGTAAGATTTCCAGCCACGCGGTTTTGAAGCCTGTAGCTATAGGTGGCGCAGCTGCGATTTCGTGGCCAGTGTTGGCTGTTGGCGCGACAGTCATGGCTTTGGACATGGTCGCTCAAAAAGAACAACGCGCATTTCAAGGACGGGTCCTAATGTTTCTTGAACGCATGGACGAAACAAATTATCTGGAGAGAATCAAAGACCAGCAATCCGCGGATGCTCAACTGACTAGGGCTATTAGCCTGATGCTCGATGGGCGTAACCCAATGCTCGAGTTGGCGTTGAAGAGCGCTGATGAAGAGTATCTTCGCTCGGCACTATTCATTCAAAAGCATAGAAACGTTTTTCAGGGGTTGGTCGATGATGATGGCAAGGTTGACTTCAGGCGTTTGGAAGTAGCTCTTGGCGGCAAACAAAAAGATGTCGAAAATTTCATCCGTGAAATCAACCTGGCCAGAAGTGCCTTGGTTTTGAAAAACAAGGCATTAGTTGCCGATGCTGCTTCACAAGCGTTGGCAGAACCTGAAAATGCCTATGCCGCGTACAGAAAATTTTTGGAGAGAGAAACCAGGGCCCTGGGTGACGCCAGAGATGAGCTGGAAAAGATTGGTTCTGAACTTTCGGCAGCTGAGCTTAAAGGTCGCTGGTACGACAAGCCGCTAGAGAAGATACGTTCGGCCGACAAATCTGTTGAGTCCAGACAGTCCCATTTTAGGAAGCAGCTGCACGTGCCCGAGGAAGACGGTTCAGATGAACTTGCATTCATAATCTCTCCGACCGGTGAAGTGCGTCAAGTCGTCAGTGCAGGCTCGGGTGATCAGGAATGAACCTCGTAACGCTCGGCTCTTGGGTCGCCATCATCGCCTTCTCGGCCATCTCACTGTTTCAAATCGCGCTAATCGCCGGCGCACCCTGGGGTGAATACGCGTTCGGGGGAGCGCACAAGGGCAAACTTCCGGTCAGTTTTCGAGTCGGCAGCGCCTTCACACTCGCGCTATACATCGGCATCGTAGGCCACTATCTGGCCCAGGCCGGCGTTCTCACAAAATTCTTGGATGCTGGGCTCAACGGCATCGCCAACTGGGCACTCGTCGCCCTGAACGTTTTCAGCCTGCTGGCTAATAGCCTCACGCAGAGCCAGAAGGAGAAAACCGTCTGGGCTCCGGTTGCGTTTGTTATTTTGCTCGCGAGCCTCTTGGTTGCGATCGGCTAGGTTGCCAGTCGCGGCTGCGTAGGCGCAGCATCCGCTATCTAAAACTCGAGCGATTGCCCATCCTGTAGGTAGGTGAATTCGCCACCGCCGGCTTCGGTAATCATTTTGACGCGACCGTTGTTGAGGGCGTGACCGTGATCGCTGAGCAGGGCGTTGTGGGTGGCAAAACTCTTTAGCGGCTTTATGGCAGCGACGAAATCCATTACGTCACCAATCTTGAGCCACGGCGCCGAAGTGGGGCAGGCCAGCATTTCGACCGGCCGGTCAGGCTGGGTGTATGAGTCGCCGGGGTAGTAGAGGCGGTCGTCGACCATCACGCCGGTGTTCTGCACCAGCGGCAGGCTTCGATGAATTTCTTGGTGCAGGTCGCCAAAGAACTCGAGTTCGAAACCGCCAACGCTGTGCCAGTCGCCGTGGTGCACGGCGGTAACCGGGTGATCGGCGAGCTTGGTTCGCACTTCGTCTGGGCCAAAAATTTTCACGTCGGGGTTGCTAGCGCGGATGCTCTGCACCTGCTCGGCATAACAGTGGTCATCGTGCTGATGTGTGATGACAATCGCGACCACATTTTGCACGCCGCCCATCGGTTCGGTATAAGAACCGGGGTCGATGATGAGGCGCTGCCCATCTTTTTCGAGCTCGAGGCAGGCATGACCGTGCTTGGTGATTCGCATTGCCCCAGAATACTGCGGCGTTCGAAAGAGTTAATATCGAAATACATCTGCGCTTGATTTTTGGCGCAAATTTGGTGTGAAAAAGACAGGCGCTCAAGTGAACGACGAACCGCACAAACACATGCACGACGACGCCCACGCGCACGCTCACGAGAAGGCTTGCAAGTCACACGAAGGGGATGCCGGGCTGATGTGCTCGTGCGACCACAACCCGGGCGGCGAATGCCACTGCCCACCCAACGAGTGCAAGTGCGACCAAGAACACCACCTAATCGGCGAGGTTCAGGTTGGTCACTCCTGCTGTGAGCACGGTGGCGAACACGATGACAGAAGTGCGGGTGCCGGTCACGACATGCACGCCGGCCATGCTGGGCATCACGGCCACGGCGACCACTCGCATCACGACCCTGCGATTTTCAAAAAGCAGTTCTGGTTTGCATTCGCGCTAACCGTTCCTGCGATTTACTTCTCGCACGCCATCCAGATGATTTTTGGGTATCAAGCCATCGAATTCCCCTTCAGCAACTACATTCCTGCCCTTGCCGGGGCCATTTTGTTCTTCACCGGGGGTCGAGTGTTCTTGACTACGGGCTGGCAAGAGATCAAGGCCAAGCAACCCGGCATGATGGCCCTGATTGCCATGGCCCTGATCGTGGCCTTCGGCTACAGCGCAACCCTGACCGCATTCGAAATCGCTGGCTCTCCAATTGCGGGTATGGATTTCTGGTGGGAGCTGGCTTCGCTGGTAACCATCATGTTGCTCGGTCACTGGATCGAGATGTCTTCGATCATGAAGGCTCAGAACTCGATGGAAAACCTGGCCGCCTTGCTGCCTAACACCGCCGACCTGATCGACGGTGAGCAGATTACCCGAGTGCCTCGCACGAGCCTCGAGGTTGGCGACATTGTTCTGGTTCGCCCCGGTTCTTCGGTGCCGGCCGACGGTCTGATCGTTCAGGGTTCTTCGCGCGTGAACGAGTCGATGGTTACCGGCGAGTCTGCCGAGGTTGAGAAAACCGAGGGTGACGTAGTAATCGCCGGAACCATCAATGCTTCGGCCGCGAAGCTTGGCCAAGGCGCGTTGACCGTTCGAGTCACCGCGGTTGGCTCAGACACTCTGGTGGCCGGCATCATGCGACTGGTGGCAGAGGCTCAAGAGTCGAAGTCAAGGGTGCAAGCCCTCGCCGATAAGGCGGCCGGATGGCTGTTCTATCTGGCGCTCGCATCGGCGGCCATCACGGCCATCGTTTGGACCATTCTCGGCACCCAAACCCTAGACTTCGTTCTCGAGCGCGTGGTTACCGTTCTGGTTATCGCTTGCCCGCACGCTCTCGGCCTGGCCATTCCGCTGGTAACCGCCATCACGACTGCCAAAGCAGCCCGTAGCGGTCTTTTGATTCGCAACCGCATCGATTTCGAGAGCGCTCGCCGTGCCGATGTGGTTCTGTTCGACAAAACCGGCACCTTGACGACCGGTAAGCGCAGCATCCTCGCCGTGAAGTTGGCTCAAAGGTCTGAACTCGCCACCACCGATGACCTGCTAGCGCTGGCCGCCGCCGTCGAGACAAAGTCAGAGCACGTGCTTGGTGAGGCAATCGTTCGCGAGGCAAACCTGCGCGCGCTGCGTATGCCGGCCATCGGTGACTTCAGATCGCAGAGCGGTTTTGGCGTCAGCGCCCAATGGGATGGCTCAGACGTGCTGATC
>WLFI01000097.1 GCA_009703845.1 Actinomycetota bacterium | reverse complement strand
GTGACCACTCTTGCCGACAGCGGCGTAATGGGTGCGATCAGTGGCAAGCTATCGGCTGGCGCGCAAGACTAACGAGCTACTTGAACTCGACGATCAGTTCGAGTTCGACCGGCGAATCGAGCGGCAACACTGGCACGCCGACGGCAGAGCGGGCGTGCTGGCCAGCATCGCCGAAAACCTCACCCAAAAACTCGGATGCGCCGTTGATGACGCCCGGCTGGCCAGAGAAATCAGGGGTGGATGCTACGAATCCGACCAACTTCACAACGCGAGTTACTCGATCGAGGTCACCGATTACCGACTTCACCGCGGCGAGTGCATTCAGCGCGCACTGGCGGGCATAGGTCTTGCCATCTTCTGGCGAAACGGTCGCGCCGAGCTTGCCGGTGGCTGGTAGCGAGCCCGAAACGAAAGGCAACTGCCCAGAGGTGAAAACGAGATTTCCAGAGACCACAGCCGGAACATAGGAGGCTACCGGCTTGGCCAGTTCGGGCAGCGGTGAGCCGAGCTCTACCAAACGGTCTTCGATGCGACCCATTAGGCCACCACACGCTTCATGAAAGCAATCAATCCGCCGGCAGGACCAGCCTCAACAGAGACGAGCTCCCAGCCGTCAACTCCCCAAGCGTTCAAAATCTGGGCTTCTTTGTGCAAAAGCAGCGGCACAGTTGCATATTCCCATCTGGTCATGTTCAGCATCCTCTCAAACTTTGCGGGTAACCTAGAGTCTATGTCTAGACGCGACAGCCAAAAAACTGGCTCTGGAGGTGTGCTCAGATTCACTGGGCTCTCTGCTCTAGCCGGCGTACTTTCGATGGCCCTACTGGCTCCGATGCTACTCGTCGGCGGGTTTGCACTAACCACCGGAATCAGCGTTTTTGAGAACCTACCTTCATATATGAAGCCGGTAAACGCCTCGCAGTCTTCGACACTTTTTGCCACCGATGACACCGGAAAACCGGTAAAAGTCGCCTCGTTCTATCACGAAAACCGCATTTCGGTCGACTACGAGGACATCTCTGAATACTTCGTAAACGGCGTTGTTTCGACAGAAGACCCACGTTTTTGGCAGCACTCTGGCGTTGACATCATCTCGTTCATTCGAGCCTCGGCTTCGAACGTTGCATCGGCCGGTCAAGGCCCCGGTGGCTCGACCATCACCATGCAGTATGTGAAAAACAGCCTGATCGCAGCCGCCACGATCGCAGGTGACGAAGAGGCAATCGCCGATGCCCAGGCTCGCTCGATCGATCGAAAGCTACGCGAAATGCGTCTAGCGATTGCTCTTGAGCAGCAGTCGAACAAGAAAGAAATCTTCGCCGGATATTCGAACTTGTCATTCTTCGGTGGTCAGATCAACGGTGTTGAGGCGGCCGCAAACTACTACTACGGCATCCCCGCAAAAGACCTCAAGCTTCACCAGGCCGCCATGCTTGCCGCGATGCTTAAAGCACCAAACGATTACAGGCCCGACGTTGCCGAAAACCTAGTTCGTGCCAAGAACCGCCGCGACTACGTGATCAACAACATGAAAGACGCGGGCTACATCACGAGCGCAGAGGCATCGGCTGCTATCGCTGAGCCAGTGGATGTCACGCCTCAAGACGCACCAAGCGGCTGTGAAGCGAACCAAACCTATGCATTTTTCTGCGACTACATTGTGTGGTCGATTCGAAACAACATTGAGTTCGGCCAAACCGCCGAAGATCGCGAAAACCTGCTGCGCCGCGGTGGCCTAGAAATCTATACCTCGATGAATATCGACATGCAAAAAGCCGCCGACGAGGCAACAAAGAAGTGGGTTCCCCCGACCGACGAAAGTCAGATTGGTTCGGCTTCGGTTTCGGTTGAGGTTGGAACCGGTCGAGTGCTTTCGATGGCGCAGAACCGCATCTATGACCAAACCGGCTCAACCGAACTTGGTCGTACCTCGGTGAACTACTCGACCGACAAAGAATACGGTGGCTCGTCAGGCTTTCAGACCGGATCGACCTACAAACTCTTCACGCTTGCCGCGTGGTTGACCGCGGGCAAAAAGTTGAATGACCACGTCGATGGTCGAGTGCGTGAATGGAACGCCTCAGACTTTAGAGCCCGCTGCGGAAACCTGGTTGGAACCTGGTCACCGAACAACATCGTGAAAGAGCCAGAAGACCTAAGCGTGGTCTCGGCGACCTCGATGTCGGTAAACACCGCCTTTGCGGCAATGGCTGCCCAGCTAGATCTCTGCGACATTCGCGACACCGCAATGGCATTCGGCGTGCACCGAGCCGACGGAAACGAACTTCAGTACGTTCCGTCTTCGATTCTTGGTGTAAACGAAATCGCTCCGATCACCATGGCCGCTGCCCTGGCCGGCATTTCAAACAACGGAACCTTCTGCACTCCGGTTGGTATCGACCGTGTCTACGTTCGCTCAAGCAAAACCGACATGCCGATTCCGAAAACCAAGTGTTCGCAGGCGGTTACGCCCGAGGTTGCCCACGGAATGATTTACGCGATGAAGCGAGTAATGTCGGGCGGAACCGGTGGAGCGTCGAACACCGGAGACGGTGTGATGCTCGCTGGTAAAACGGGAACCACCGACTCCGGCGTGCACACTTGGATGACCGGAACCTCGACCTCGGTCGCGACGGCCACCTGGGTGGGAAACGTTTCTGGCAAGACCTCGCTGTCGCGCATCCGCTTGAATGGCAAAGCCGGCAACACCGTTCGTCACGACATTTGGCGAGCAATCATGAAGGTGGCCAACAAGGAGTACCCGACCGGGGCTTTCCAAGACCCACCGCAGAGCATGATCGACGCAACCATGATCGTGATTCCGAAAGTCGCCGGTGTTTCACCCGAGTCGGCTGCCGAAAACATCAAAATTAGCGACCTAAACGCTGCGATTCAAACCAAGGGCGTGGCGTCTTCGCTGCCGAAGGGCACGGTTGCCTACACCAAGCCGTCGGCCGGTCAAGTTGTGCCTCGCGGCACTCAGATCAAGATTTATGTGAGCGCTGGCGGAAAGATCAAGATTCCGAGCGCCGGTGTGGTTGGCGAAACAGTTGAAACCGCGAAGGCCACGTTGTTGGCACTGGGCTTCCCGGCGGTAACCGTACCTCAGCCATCACAGTCACAGTATTTCGTTTCACACCCAACGATTCCAGCCGGCAATGTGGTCGGAACCGCACCTGGTGTTGGCACATCGGCCGCCGTCACCGGTGCCGTGCTGCTAATCATTTCAACCGGTCCGTAACGCAATGGAGTGGCTGCTAGCTCTAGTGGGCCTGGGCCTGCTCGCCGCCATCTGGTGCATCGGCATCGAGCGTCACCTCTACACCGTTCGGCAAACCGAGATCGCTGGCGTTTTGCCGGCTGGATCGAAACCGATTCGCGTGCTTCACATAAGTGACTTTCACCTAGCCCCCTGGCAAAAGCGCAAACAGCGTTTCATCGCCGAGCTTGCGAACCTGAACCCTGACCTCGTGGTCAACACCGGCGACAACCTCGGGCACCGAAACGCCATCGACCCAGTGGTCGAGTCACTGACTCCATTGATGCGCTACCCCGGGGTTTTTGCACACGGTTCGAACGACTATGAAGCGCCCAGCCTGCGCAATCCGCTGAGTTACCTTTTGCACCCGTCAAAGCCGCAGCACGGGCATCCACTTGACACCGAGCGCATGACCAGCGCTTTCGAGTCGGGCGGTTGGCTAAACCTGAACAACAAGGGTGGCGTGCTCGAGGTTGGTGGGCTGCGCATTGGTTTTATTGGCTTGGATGACGGGCACGACGGCAAAGACGATGTAGCGAGCATCCCCGCTCAGGTCAGAAGTCAAACGGCCATCGATCTGCGCATCGCGGTGACTCACGCGCCATACCTGCGCTTCATCGAGCTTTTCACCGAGGCCGATGCGAGCGTTATTTTTGCGGGCCACACGCACGGCGGTCAGGTTTGCCTGCCGGGAAATCGCGCGCTGGTTACCAACTGCGATCTGCCCACTCGTTATGCGAGGGGCCTCAGTGCCTGGAGTTTTGGCGGCAAGAATTCGATTCTGAATGTTTGTGCCGGCTTGGGAACGTCGATTTTCGCGCCGGTGAGGCTGTTTTGTCGACCAGAGGCTCGGCTAGTTACGCTGCTGCCCTAAGACCTATTTGAGCGCCCAGATTTCGGGGCCGAGAGCGATGTAGTTGCCACGTTCGTTGTCGCAGCGGGCATTAGTTTCATCAACCCAGCACGTGATTCCGTTCACCGAAATCTTTTCGCCAGAGTTGAGAGTCAGCGCACCCTTTGGGTCGGCATAGGTGCC
>WLFI01000096.1 GCA_009703845.1 Actinomycetota bacterium | reverse complement strand
TCCAAGTGGATGCTCTGCCGAGCATCCGCCCAGAAAAGTCGGAATGCCCACCTAAGAGCAAGACTCCAATGAATAACCGTCGAGGTCTACGGGTGGAGTCGGAGAGATCCGATTACCCGGTTGCCGCTTACGCAACTGGGTTTTGTCGTTTCACCGGCCGAACATTCAGATCGCGCTTAGAGAAAGGTTTCGAATGTTCGAAACAAAATCTGGGTTGCGCGTGATCGCAGCAATCGTGACAGCCGCTGTGCTGTTGCTCGGTGTGGCACCAGCCAACGCCGCCAATCCTTACAGCAAAACGCTCGCCTTCTTGAAGGGCAAGTTCGTGAACGGGCAGTTCATCGAAGGCTTCACCCCAGGTGTCGCCGACTTCGGCTTCACCCTCGAGGGCATCTTGCAGCGCAAAGCCTTGGGTGACAGCACTTCGGGGCTTGCCAAGGCAGTTGCCTACAACCTTGAGAACACCAGTGTGACTGGCACCACCGCCAAGCGCGGTGGCTACCTGTTCGACGCCGAGGGAAACCTCAAGCTCGGCACCGCTGGCAAGTTTGCATTTGTGAGCAAGGTTGTTTCGGCCAAGAACGGCCCGCTTCGTGCGGCCGTGGTCAAGGCAATCGTCAACAAGATTGACGCCACCAGTGACCTACCGGCCAGCTACAACACCTACGACCGCGCCTGGGCGGTGCTCGCTCTCGATGCCAATGGCTATGAAAGCCAAGCCACCGTGTTGGCAGCCAAGTTGGTCAAGCAACAGCGAGTCGACGGCGGTTTCAATGACGGCTACGACACTTCGGCGTCGAGCGCTGACGGCACCGGCATCGTGTTGCAGGCTTTCGCCTCGGTGAAGGGTCAGGGAATCACGGCTCACAAGTCGGCGATCGCAGCCTCGATCACCAAAGCGGTCAACTACCTGCGTCGCACTCTCGTTACTCGTGACCACTACGAGGCCTACGGTGACTTCAACACGAATTCAACCGGATACGCAGGCCAAGGACTGATCGCAGTGGGCAAGGCTCACGCACCGATCAAGACCTGGCTCGTGTCTAAGTTGGCAGCCGATGGCGGCATTCAGTCGGCCTGGTCTGCTGGTGCAGGTGATGTCTATGCAACCGCGCAGGCAGCCATCGTGCTCACCGGCAAGAGTTATGTCGACTTGCTAGGCAAGTAGTTTCTTGAGCTTTGCGAGCAGCATCCTGAGGCTCGCTTAGAGCGAACAGAAATATTCGACCCCCGTGGATTATCAGCGGGGGTCGTTCTGTTTTCTCTGATGTAACAGCACCCGAGCCCGAAAGGACCCCAATGCTAACCTGCCCCAAATGCCAAGAGTCGATGCGCACCTATGAACGCAACGGCGTGAACGTTGACCAATGCACCGGTTGCAAAGGAATCTTTCTCGACAGAGGCGAGCTCGAGGCCCTAATCAACGCCGAAGCTGAGTTTTCTGCCCCAGCAGCGCCAGCCGCTCCGGCCGCGCCACAGCGCACTTCTGAGCCTTACTACCCGCCGCAAAACGCCCAACAGCCTTACCGCAAGAAGAAGAGCTTCTTGGGCGAGTTTCTAGATTTCGACTAAACACTCGAGCCGAGCATCCGCTCGATTCGACCTTTAGTCGACCAGGTTCCGCCCCGCCGTTTATCCCCCTTTCCGGCGGGGCGGTATCTTTTAACCCTGATGAGCAGAGAACTTGGCATGCACGGCGAGGCCTACGGGGGCAGCTACACCGCCGAGCAAAACGAGCATTTTGCCGCCGAGTTCGGGGCGATCATGCTCGAGCTACGCGAGGCGTTTGTTGCCGGTGAGTCGATTCACTCGGATGCTGCGCAGGCAGCCATCGCAAAACACTACGATTTCTGTCTCAAGTTTTGGACCCCCACGCGTGACGCCTACAAGTCACTGGCAATGAGTTACCTGCTGCCGAGCCCATACCGCGACAGCATCGAGGCGGTTGAGCCGGGCCTCGCCAAATACAACCACGACGCAATCGTGATTTGGGCTGACGCAAACCTCGAGTAGAGCGGCTGCAGTTTTAGCGCTAGACCAATTTTGCGAGCGGTGTCTTGCGCACCAAAAGCTCGAAACTGGCCAACGCGATTGCAACCGAGACGAAGAAGGCGATGAACGCAGTGGCGAGCGCCGGCAAACCAAGGTAGGCGAGCACGCGCAGAGACAAATCGACAATCGGCAGGTGCACGAGATAGACCCAGTAGCTGGTGCGCGTGAGGTAGGCCCAGACGCGGCCGCCGGTTTTGGCGAAGCGCAAAAAGACGCCGATCACGCCAAAGGCTAGGTAGAAGCTCGCGACCATCGAGAGCAGTTGGGTAACCGGCCCGACATCCTGAGTCACCTGAAGTGCGAAGGTAACCTGCGAGGCCACGAAGCCGACCGCGAACAATACGGGACCGCGTTTGGCAAGTGCATCCAAGCCATCTTTGCCAGCGCTAAAGAGCAGCGAGCCGAACCAGAAGAACAACGCGTAGAAACCGAGCAGGGCAAGGTCGGGCACCAAGCTAGTGGATGTTCGAATGCGGCCACCATCGTCGAGAAAAAGTGGGAACGCCAGCAAGATCGTCGGCGCGATGATGAGTGTCTTCGGGTCGGTGATCCAGAACGCTGCATGCGCCTGAAACTTGCCAACCCACTCTGGCATGCGAATGCGCGAGATTGCATAGGTGATCACGCTAATAATCAACAGGTAGTAGACGAACCAGAGGTGCAGAAAGCCCTTGTCAACCCAGCCGGCCACGCCCTGCACCGACGAAAACTCTCCGCTGGCCAGCAGCGTTAGTGGCACCAGAACCGGCGTCAGCAACAGCAGCACTAGACCGAGTCTTTTGGCGCGGTTGGTCAGGTAGCCGTTCGATCCACGCTTGGCGATTAGCAGGCTGGCAAAGAATCCGGCAAGCAAAAAGAACGCGGGCATGCGAAAGGTGTGAATGGTCGAGAAAATGCCGAACGCGGCAAGACCCTCTTCTGGCCCCGCGCTCTCCATAAAGAATCCGGCGAAGATAACGCAGTGCAACAGAACACCCAACAACATCATGGATGCTCGCGCAGCATCCAGCCCATGAATTCGAGTGTCTTCGGTGTTACCTACGACAGGCTCGGTAGCTTTACTCATAAAGGTCTTCGATGATGATCTTGCTCATCTTCATAAGAGCCTGGTTGGCATAAGCGGCCTTTTCACGATCTGGGTTTTCAAGATGTTCGATCATCTGAATTGGGCTAACCTGCCAGGTGAGTCCAAACTCGTCGGTGCACCAACCGCATTGCCCCGGTTTTCCTTTAGCCGTGATGGCGTTCCAGAGGCGGTCGACTTCGGCCTGACCATCCACGCCTAATGACAGCGAGATTGCGTTGTTGAATGGGTCGCCGCCCGGCCAGTTCATGCCGATGAAACGATGCCCATAGATCGAGAAGTCGGCAGTGAAGCGAGGTTGGCCAGCGTTCGGGTTGAAGTCTGAGTGAAGCACGAAATCGGTGAAGGTTTCGGCATAGAACTCGAGTGCGGCATCCATGTTGCCCGGAAACCAGATGAACGTCTTCAAACTTGTCGGCTTGGTCATGAAGCCAGCCTATACAACCCGAATAGGTGGGTTACATGGTCCAGACGCCGACGATCTCGCCGCTCATGATATTGACAATCATTCGCTTCGGGTCTGAAATGCCTCCCGGTGGACCAGATGGAAAGAAATCCTCTCCATCTTTCATGCCAACCACGACCGTTAGGCCATTTTTCTTGCAGTAAGCCTTGGCCTTAGCCAGGGTCATTCCCCACAACGGTGGCGACAGATACATGTATTGCTGAGCGGAGCTAATCAGGGTCGCCTGATAGGTATCTTTAATGGCTTTGGTGAAAGGGCCATAGCTCACGTCAAACCGATATTTAGTCGTGGAGTACTCAATCGATGTCACAAGACCGTTTGCGAATGAAATGCGCACGGGATCAAAAGACTGTGACTGTCGATGCACCGACCAGTCGACGGTGCCAGATTTTACCTCAACGTATTTGTACTTGAACGTCACGCCATTCGAGTTTGGGGGTGTTCCCTTTGGAACCACGCGGTTGGCATAAGTAGCCTCGTTGCAAACGATGTCACCATCGACAGAAAACCAGCCGCCAATTTCGTATCCATCGGTTGTCTTGGTCATCATGTTCCACGACTGTCCATAGGTGAAATAGTCTGCCTGGGGGAATGCATAAGTTGTCTGCTTTTCCTTAGGAATAGCAACTGCCAGGCCAACGTTTTGCCCCTGTTTACAGCTGGCGTTCAAGATGGCGATGAACTCATCAACTTTAGGT
>WLFI01000095.1 GCA_009703845.1 Actinomycetota bacterium | reverse complement strand
TTAGGAGCACCGTTGACCGAACAGGTTAATGCCGACAAAGTCACCCTGAACTATCCGGGTGGAACTGCAGAATTTCCGATTCTGCCATCTGCCGCCGGCGACGATGTAATCGACTTTTCAAAGCTCAATGCCGCAACTGGCTTGAACGCGTTCGACCAGGGTTTCGTAAACACCGCTTCGACCAAATCGGCCATCACCTACATCGATGGTGACGAGGGCATTTTGCGCTATCGCGGCTACCCGATCGAAGAGCTTGCCGGTCAGAAAACCTTTCTTGAAGTTGCCTTCTTGCTCATCTACGGCGAGCTGCCAAGCGAAACTCAACTCGCAGACTTCGACGGCCGCATTCGTCGCCACACGCTGATTCACGAAGAGTTGAAAAACATCTTCCACGCGATGCCGCAGAACGCGCATCCGATGTCTGTTTTGGCTGCTGGGGCTTCTGCGCTATCGACTTTCTACCAGGACTCTCTAGATCCACACGACGAAGAGCAGGTCGAACTTTCGAGCATTCGCATGTTGGCGAAGATGCCGGTGCTAGCTGCTTATTCCTACAAGAACTCACTAGGTCAGGCACTGCTTTACCCAGACAACTCACTAGGGTTCGTAGAGAATTTCTTGCGCATGAGCTTTGGCAACATGGCCGAGCCTTACCTGCAAAACCCGGTGGTAACCAAGGCCCTCGACACCCTGTTCATTCTTCACGCCGACCACGAACAGAACTGCTCGACCTCGACCGTTCGTTTGGTTGGCTCTTCACAGGCCAACCTGTTCGCCTCGGTCTCAGCTGGCATTTCGGCACTGTTTGGCCCACTTCACGGTGGAGCCAACGAAGCCGTTCTCGAAATGCTCACCAACATTCGCGACTCTGGCGATTCGGTTCAGCGCTATGTCGAGCGCGTAAAGAATAAAGAGGACGGCATTCGCCTGATGGGCTTTGGTCACCGCGTTTACAAGTCGTTCGACCCTCGCGCCAAGATCGTGAAGGCAACCGCCGACCGCGTTCTTGCCGAACTAGGTGTCAACGACCCGCTGCTAGACATTGCCAAAGAGCTTGAGACAGCAGCACTTGCCGACGACTACTTCGTAGAGCGCAAGCTTTACCCGAACGTCGATTTCTACACCGGCGTTATTTACAAGGCAATGGGATTCCCGCCACGTATGTCTACCGTGCTATTCGCAATCGGTCGTCTTCCCGGCTGGATCGCTCACTGGCGCGAAATGAACCAAGACCCAGCCACAAGAATCGGCCGCCCACAGCAGCTTTACATCGGCGCTCCTGAGCGTCACGTTTAGTCGCTCGAGGCTGGCCTAGTTCGAATAGAAATACAGCACGGTATCGCCGTAGCTTTTTTCTTCATCAAGCTTGAGGTATTTCGGCGCGCTCACCGCGCCAGAGCGGCTCGATCGCTCGACAACCACCACAGCATCCGCGTTCAAATGCGCCTCTAACGCCGTCAAGTTGGCCGTCACCTCTTCGTTTGTGACCTCGTATGGCGGGTCGATGAATACGATGTCGAAGCGAGTGGATGCTTCGCCTGCCAGCATCGCAGCAACCGACTTGTTCACAACCTTGGTTTCGGCCTCGAGTTCTTCATCTTGCAGCGCCTTCTGCACCAGGCGGGCATTTGCCACGCATACAGCCGCGGCCTTGCCGTCGCGCTCAACCATCCAGGCCACGCTTGCGCCGCGACTGACGGCCTCTAGAGCTAGCGCGCCGGTGCCGGCATAAAGGTCGAGAACGTGGCTCGACTCGAGCAAATCTCGGGCTTCAAGCTTTGAAAACAGGCTTTCGCGAATTCGGTCGGAGGTTGGTCTGGTGGTTTTGGCCGGCGAAACGAGTTTTCTCGAGCCCGCGATGCCTCCGATAATTCTTGTCATGTCTAGCATTGAACCATGCTTTTACCTCTTGAACCGCTAGACCGCGTTTTGGGTGACCGAACCGCCAAGTCTTTCGCGCGCCATTTGGGGCTAAAAACCGTAGCCGATCTGCTCACGCACTACCCGCGCCGTTATTCTTCTCGCGGCGAACTAACGCCCATCGCCGACTTGCCGATAGGCGAGTCGGTATCGATCGTTGCCGAAATTGTAGATGTTCGAGAGCGACGCATGACGGGTCGCAAAGGCAGCATTCTCGAAGTGCGCATTACCGACGGCAACGGCGTGCTTTCGCTCACGTTTTTCAACCAGGCCTGGCGAGCTCAGACACTAAAGCCGGGCGTTCGTGGACTTTTCGCAGGCAAGATTGGCGCTTACCAGGGCAAACTGCAGCTGACCCACCCCGATTATGAGCTATTTGCCGAAGAAGTCGACCAGAGCGCGGCAAAGGCTTGGGCAGACCTACCAATTCCGATTTACCCGGCCGCTTCGGCCGTGACCACGTGGATGATCGCGCGAGCCATGGGCGTGGTGCTTGACACTCTCGCCCCAATCGACGACGAGGTGCCGAGCGAAATTGCGAAGGCCGAAGGTTTGCTCAACCTTGCTGATGCAATCGCGAAGATTCATCGCCCTGCCGTGGCTACCGATTGGCAGGCGGCGCGCGACACTCTGCGGTTTCACGAGGCATTCTTGCTTCAAGCGACGCTTCTCAAGCGTCGAGCCGATAACTCGCACACCAAAACCACGCCTCGTGTTCCGGTTGCGGGCGGTGCCCTAGAAACCTTTGACGCTGCGCTGCTCTTCGAGCTGACTCGCGGTCAGGTTGAGATCGGGCAACAGATTTTCGAAGATCTGGGCGCCGAGCATCCGATGAATCGCCTTTTGCAGGGTGAAGTTGGTTCGGGTAAGACATTGGTGGCGGTGCGCGCCATGCTTGCCGTTGCCGACTCGGGCGGGCAGTCTGCGCTGATTGCCCCAACTGAGGTGCTGGCGTCGCAGCACTTTGCCTCGATCGAGCGCACTTTGGGCAGCGAACTGGCCAAAAAGGTTGGTCTCACGCTGCTCACCGGGCAGCAGTCGGTTGCCGATCGCAAGCGGGCGCTGCTGCAGATTGTTAGCGGCAAGGCGGGGCTGGTGGTTGGCACTCACGCCCTCATTGCCGACAAGGTTGAGTTTCTTGACCTAGGTCTCATCGTGGTCGACGAACAGCACCGCTTCGGGGTCGAACAGCGCGAGGCCCTGCGCCTCAAGGGCAAGCTACCACCTCACGTTCTGACCATGACGGCAACGCCGATTCCTCGCACTCTAGCGGTCACCGTGTTTGGCGACCTAGATGTCTCGACCCTCACCGAGTTGCCGGCCGGTCGCAAAGAAATCACCAGCCACGTCGTGCAGATCAATCAGGGCGGTCTAGTCGCCAGAGTTTGGGCACGTGTTGCCGAAGAGGTTGCGGCTGGGCGACAGGCCTTCGTGGTTTGTCCGCGAATCGATGAAGCCGATGCAGAGCCAGAGTTAGCCGAAGGGTTTGTTGACGACGAGGATGTTTCGGCCGAAGACCTCGTCGAAATGGCCACCGCGACCGAACCCAAGGCGCCGCTCGCCGCAGCCTTGAGCGTTGCTGAGGGGTTGAAGCTCAACCCAACTCTCGCCGGTGTCAACATCGACGTCTTGCACGGTCGAATGAGCTCAGAGCAAAAGGCCGAGGTGATGGCCCGCTTTGTGGCCAAAGAGATCGACGTTCTGGTGAGCACCACGGTGATCGAGGTGGGTGTCGACGTGCCAAACGCGACGGTCATGGTCGTGCTCGATGCCGACCGCTTCGGAATCTCACAGTTGCACCAGCTTCGCGGTCGTGTTGGTCGTGGCGGATTGCCTGGCCTTTGCCTCTTGCTCACCACAGCAGAGCCCGGCACGGTTTCACTCGAAAGACTCACTGCGGTCGCCTCGACCACCGATGGCTTCAAACTAAGCGAGATCGACCTCGAGCTGCGTCGCGAAGGCGATGTGCTTGGCAAGGCTCAGTCGGGCGGTCGCTCGTCACTCAAGCTGCTCAGAGTGATTCAAGACGCAGCGCTGATTGGTGAAGTGCGCGTCATGGCTGCCTCGGTGTTCGAAGCCGACCCGACCCTCGAGAAGCACCCGGCGCTCGCTGCAGCGCTAGAGCGAATCGACCAACAGGCGCAAGAAAACCTAGCCAAGACTTAGAACTCAGCGATCGCAACCGACACCCCGTCACAGGTAACCTAGAGGCATGCCAAAAATCGCTGTTTACCCAGGATCGTTCGATCCGTTCACCGTTGGGCACCTCGACATCTCCGAGCGCGCCAGTGAACTATTCGACGAACTCGTTATTGCAGTGGTGCACAACCCAAACAAGACACCGATGTTTTCGCTGGTCGACCGGGTTGAGCTGGTAGAACAATCGCTGTCCGAGGCTGGCTTGCAGGGCATCCGCGTTGTTGCTCTCG
>WLFI01000094.1 GCA_009703845.1 Actinomycetota bacterium | reverse complement strand
AGAAGAAATCGCAGCCTCAGATCGCTACATCCCAGAATTTCTGAGCATCAAAACCGCGATTGACAATTCACGTCTCAACCAAACTCTGAACACCCCGGCCATCGCCACGTTGTTCTTGCTCGGTGAGCAAATTACTTGGATGAACGAAAATGGCGGGCTCGCATGGGCGGATGCACGTACCAAGGCCGCGTCGGATCACCTTTACGAATGGGCAGAAAAGTCGAGCTTTGCCACTCCATTCGTAAGCAACCCAGAGCACCGCTCTCAAGTTGTCGTGACAATTGACTTCGACGACTCGGTTGACGCGGCCGCAGTTGCCAAGACCCTGCGCGCAAACGCAATCGTAGATGTTGAGCCGTACCGAAAATTGGGTAGAAACCAGCTACGCGTTGCTACTTTCGCAGCAACCGACAAGCACGAAGTTCAGCAACTCACCGCAGCCATCGACTTTGTCGTAGAGCAACTCGGTTAGTTTTTGTTCATGAAGTTTTTCGTCAAAGAAGAAGATCGAAAGCCAGACCCGGCGCCGCTCAAGACCAACGCTCGAGCGGTAGTAGTGGTTGGAATAGTCGTGTGGGCTCTGGTTCTAGCGTTTTTTGTTCTTGTTCCTACGGCGACCCCAGCGGGAAAACAGTGGTGGCTTACCAGCTGTGTCTTCGGAATCATCCTCGGTGTCTTCGCCTGGTTCAAAGTCGGTCGACGCTAACTCGACGCCTGTCGAATCTTCTGATTCGCTAGATTCTGACTCTGACAATTCATCAGCTTCTGCGTCGTCGTCTTCATCATCGACTTCAACGTCTTCAATCTCGTCAGCGTCGTCGTCATCTTCGGCACCCTCGGCAGCCTCTGCGGCATCAAGAGCAGCCTGCGCCTCAAGCTCAACCTGAAGGGCTTTCCAGTCGGCAAGTCTTTCTGACCAAGGCACCCAAGCCGGTGCAAGCAAAGCGTTTTCGCCCGGTAGAAGAACTACTTCAGAGATCGTTGGTGCCTCGTCGCCACTGTCATAAAGCGTGACAGACCAGAGCCAACCCTGGTAGCCCTCAAGTTTGGACTCGAAAACAAACGAGAATGCGCCATCGCCCTCATCGATCAGTTCGACGAAGCTTGAAACGGATTTTTCTGTAGCGTTCTCAACTGCGGCGGCACGTGCAAGATCGAGAAAGCGCTTTGGGTCTGGTTTAGTCATCCAGTTCGTCTGCCACCTTGCGCAGCAAGCCTGCGATCTTCTTTGCAGAAGCCGATTCAGGCTGCTTGCCACGGTTCAAGCCGGCACCGAGGTTGTCGAGCAAACGAATCAGGTCTTGAATGATCACGGACATTTCGTCGGCAGGCTTGCGCGAACGGCTGGCAAGGCTGACTGGAGCCTCAAGAATTCTTACCGAGGTTGCCTGCGGGCCACGTTTTCCGTCGAACAGGCTGAATTCGACACGTGAGCCAGGCTTCACGCTGGTGATACCTGCCGGTAGCGCACTCGCGTGCAAGTAAACCTCGTCGCCCTCGTCGGATGCGATGAATCCGAAACCCTTGGCGTCATCAAAGAATTTCACTTTGCCGGTTGGCATGGGCCACCTCTTTCAATCAATCAGCCATCAGTTTACCTTCCACCAGGCTCAGCGCTGAAGGTATCCTAGAAGGATGGCTAAACCTAAAGAACCATCAACAACCTCTCGAGCAGAAAACGTGCTGGCTTTTATGGCAATTGGTGTCATCGGTCTTTCTCTGGTGACTATCGCTGTGCTTCTAATCGCATACGCAATGGGGGCTACCAGCCTCCCTGTGCTACTGCCGCTGCTGCCTTTCATTGGGTTGCCGATTGGTATGGTGTTGATCATCGCTCTGGCCATTGTTGGCGCGAATCGTCGCAAACGCGAAGGTAACTAAACCATCGAGGTTTACGCGCGATGAGCGACGTGTTTAGAGTTGCCGAACAGCTGAGGGCGCTGAGCGATTATGAAATCGCCAGGCTCGTCAAGCGTTGCCAAATCAACGCCTCCCCCGCTAAAGATTTCTTTGATTTGGCGTCGAGTTTTTTGCAAACCAAGGCACAAGACGCCTGGCTTACGTCGGCTAATCGCAACACCCTCCAAGAACTTCTGGCCAGCTCTGAAATCGAAGAGTCGGTCGGCACGGCAACATCTGCAGATCCAAACTTCGAACTGGCACTCAAGCGCATCAAATCAGACGCCAAGCTTGCGCAACTTATTCGTGAACGCTGTTCGCCGGCGGAGCATCCGGTTGCAACTAAGGCAACCAAAACTGTCTCAAGTCAAGACCTTGCCGATAGTGGCATCCGCGCGTTCTTGACTGTTCTGGCAATCTCAGAGTTTGCCTACGAGCTCGAACATAGATATCTGCGCGAAATTGGTAAACAAGGGTTGGCGCTACCTGATGTGAAGCTGTTTTCTGCTCACCTCGGCATTGATGGCGACCAGGTTAAGCAACTTTGGGAAATCGCGAGACTGACCGGAGTTCTCACATCGCTAGACAATCGCTGGGTGCTCGGACCAAATGCGGCCACCTGGTTTAGTTCGAACACCGAAGCACGTTGGCAAACTCTGTGTGACACCTGGCTCGCATTGCTCGGTTCAGATGCAAACGGCGACCTTAAATCAAATTTCGCTGATTTGGAGTCGGTGTCTTTGGGTCGCAGTCTCGAGTGGATTTATCCGCTGAGTGACGCCTTGGGCGCATCGAAGCAGCTTCGACTGACCGACTTCGCCGAAGCCATCGGGCTGACTTCGCACGGTCTGCCTCAACCTTGGTTTGGCAAAGTAATCGAAGGCCAGGCCAAGGCCGCACAGTCGTCAATCAAGGCTCACTTTCCGGCGACCTCGAACCGCATCATTGTTCAAGCTGATCTCTCGGTGATCGCACCCGGACCCCTAGCCCTCGACATTGAGAAAAAGCTGCGCGCATTTCTAGAGGCCGACAAGGTTGGGCTGGCCAGCCATTTCAGAATCAGTGCCCTGAGCCTTAGCTATGCCCTAGAAACGGGTCTAGCTGTAGACCAAATTCAATCGACCCTCGTCGAGCTCTCAGGTAAGGCGTTGCCTCAACCCGTCGAATATTTGCTGGCTGATGTGGCAAGACGCTTTGGTCGGCTTCGCGTGGTTGCCGATGAGTCGGGAGTTTCTAGCTTCATCGAGGTTCACGAGCCTGCCTTAGCCATCGAACTCGCTAACGATCTGCGACTGCGCAGTTTGGGTTTGCGACAGATCGAACAACTTCGGCTGTTCACAAAATTCAGCACGGATGTCGCCTACTACACCCTGCGTGAAAACGGGCACCTCGCGGTGCGGGTAACGGCGAAGGGCAAGATTGTTTCGCCAGAAAAGATCGCGTTTGGCGCGCAGGCTGTGTCGCCGGTGAATCCGATCGAGGTGACTCTGGCGAAACTTCGGGCCGCCGACAGTTCGGCCGGGTCGAGCGACGATGACACTAAGTTGCGCCAAGTTCAGTTGGCGATAAAGAACAAGGCGAACATCCGCGTGGTTTATGTCGGTCGCGATGGCGGCGAATACGAATTCGTGCTCGAGCCGATTGGTTTGGCGAACGGACGTTTGCGTGGCCGAGACCGCAAAGCCGATATTGAGCGCACCCTGCCGCTGGCCAACATAACCAAGTTAGAACTGACCTAGGTTTTGAATGTCGGCGCAAGAAACTAGGCTAAAAGGATGACTGGACCACTGATTGTTCAGAGCGACAAGACCGCTCTGCTTGAGGTTGATCACCCCGATGCGGTTGATGCCCGACACGATTTGGCCGTTTTTGCTGAGCTCGAGCGTGCTCCCGAGCACATTCACACCTACCGAATTACAAAACTTGGCCTCTGGAATGCGCGTGCCGCCGGTCACGACGCCGATTTCGTTCTTGGAGTTCTCGATCGCTACGCGAAGTTCGCGGTACCAACCTCGGTGCGCACCGACATCGTCGAAACCATGTCTCGCTACGGCCGCTTGGTCATCAGGCGCGCCGAAGATGGCGGACTCGAACTGACCTCTGACAGCCCGGCAATTTTGGTCGAGGCAGGCCACCACCGCAAAATGGCAGACCTGCTCGGCGGGCGCATAAGCGAGACCGCTTTTCGCATTCAAGACTGGGCGCGCGGCGCGGTCAAACAAGAATTGCTAAAACTCGGATGGCCGGCCGAAGATCAAGCGGGCTACACCGAAGGCACCCCGCACCCGATCGAGTTGACCGAAACCGACTGGAAG
>WLFI01000093.1 GCA_009703845.1 Actinomycetota bacterium | reverse complement strand
GATGGTTTCGTGCCCCGCCGTAACTGCCTGGCGCTCGGCGACCGTTGGGCAAACCACAATGTCGCCAAGCAACCCAGCCGGCGTCATGTCTTCGGGAGTTCCTGGCCTCAACTCGTCCATTGGAAACGAGAGAACGTCGGTTGGCCCTGGTTCATCCATGAATTCGATGTGCAGCTTCTCCATGGTTGCTTCGTCCGTGAACGAAATCGCCAAATCGGCATCTGGGTGGATGTTCATGTAATCGAGCGCGTAGGTGGCAAGTGCCAACACCCGTGGCTGGTCTACTTCAACGCCAGATTCGTTATTCAATTCGACGCTCATCGTTTGCTCCTTGAGGCGTTTACCAGGTTCTTTTGCTCAAACTTTGTGTAAGCATCCACGATTCTGGCCACCAGCGAGTGACGCACAACGTCTGCGCTGGTCAAAGTGGCAAAGTACATGTCGTCGATGTTCTGCAGAACGGCTTCTGCCGTCTTCAAACCCGAAACTCCGGCCGGTAGGTCAACCTGGGTGATGTCACCGGTGATGACCATTTTTGAGTTGAAGCCCAGTCGAGTCAAAAACATTTTCATCTGCTCTGGCGTGGTGTTCTGAGCCTCGTCGAGAATCACGAAACAGTCGTTTAGAGTTCGACCGCGCATGTATGCAAGTGGGGCGACCTCGATGGTTCCAGCAGCCATCAACTTTGGCACTGCATCGGCATCAAGCATTTCACCGAGCGCGTCGAATAATGGGCGAAGGTAAGGATCGATCTTGTCGTTCAGGGTGCCTGGCAAAAAGCCCAAGCGTTCGCCCGCTTCAACTGCTGGACGAGTCAAAATGATTCGGCTAACTTCTTTGCGCTGAAGGGCCTGCACGGCCTTGGCCATGGCTAAGTAGGTTTTACCGGTTCCGGCTGGGCCGATGCCAAAAACAATGGTGTGTTGGTCAATAGCATCAACATAGGTCTTTTGACCTTCAGTTTTTGGGCGAATGGTTTTGCCACGAGACGAGAGGATGCTCTGACTCAGAACCTCGGCGGCCTTCGCCCCCAAGTTGGTTTTGAGCATGGCAACTACTCGATTTACATCTTCGGCCGTCGGTATGCGTCCGTTGGCAACCATGGTGGCTAGTTCATCGATGGCGCGTCTAGAGGTTGAAACGGCAACCGCAGAACCTTCCAGTTTGATCTTGTTGCCTCGGGCTGAGATGCGGAGTTCGGCGAAAATCGACTCAAGCTCGCGAACCAGTTGGTCGCCCGGCCCAAACACCGAGGCTAGGTCAGTAACAGCGAGTTCAAACTGATCGCTAACGTTTTCTTTTTTGCTAGCTGGCACTGGCTACCTTTGGCGTGGTGCTGGTGATGTGTCCGTGAGCGTGAAACACCGTTTGACCAGCGGCTTCGCCGGTGTTGAAGGTGAGGCGGAACGAGCCCGTTGAGAGCTGCTCTGCAACGCGACATCCGAGTGCGACAAGGTCAGCAAGGGCAACTGGGTTCGCCGCCGAAAGTTCTGAAACATCGCGGTGGTGCTCTCTTGGAACCACGAGCACGTGAATCGGTTTGCGAGGCGAAATGTCTTTGAACGCAATGGCATGCTCAGACTCGGCAATCAATTCGGTGCCAAACTCGCCGGCTACGATCTTGCAGAAAATGCAGTTGTCCAAACTTTCCTCCAAAACCAATCTAATCCCAGTAACCGGACTTGGCGGCGAGCACTGCGATGGCCGCCATGCCCGCGGTTGATGTTCTCAAGATTCCTGAGCCAAGGTGAACGCGCTGGGCGCCGGCAGATTCGAAAAGCGAAAGTTCGGCTTCGCTAATGCCACCCTCTGGGCCAACTACGAGGGCGACCTCTTGCGAGTTCGAAAGCTCAACCTGGTTCAACGAAACACTCGAGGTCGGGTCAAGAACCAGATAAGTGCAAGCCGAATCAGCGATTTGCTTGGCCAGCGTCTTTGATGTGTGCACAGGCAAGACCTCAGGAAACCAAGCCCGCAAAGCCTGTTTGGCTGCTTCGTCAACAATTTGCTGCCAACGTTCGCGGTTTTTCTGCTCTTTGCCATCCCATTTTGAAATCGAACGGTCGGCTTGCCAAGGCACCACCTTGCTGGCTCCAAGCTCGGTTGCTGCCTGAATGGCTAGCTCGTCACGGTCGCCCTTGGCAACCGCTTGAATAAGGGTAAAAGTGACGACCGGCAACTCGGAGGACTCGACGGAGTGAACTGCGACGGTCAACTGCTTCGGTGCAACTGCGCTGACTACTCCCCTGGCTTTGAGGCCTCGGCCATCGGTTAGCGCGATTGCCTCGCCAACTCGCATTCGTCGAACAGCAGCGGCGTGATGACCTTCGGGGCCGATCAACTGCACAGTTTGACCCGCAACAAGTGGGTCGGCGAAGCGAAACAGCGGCTCAACCATTAGCGCTTCGACCTGAACGTGCCCTGTTTGTGGCGAACCAACTTAGGTTCATCGTTTTTGCGCAATTTTTGCAACTGGCGGAACAATTCTTTTTGCTTGTTGTCGAGCTTGGTTGGGGTGACCACTTGAAGCGTAACCTTGAGGTCTCCTCGACCAGTCGAGCGAAGGTGACTGACACCCTTGCCCTTAAGTGTGACGACGTCGCCGGTTTGGAAACCCGGTTCTATATCGACCTTTTCATCGCCATCAAAGGTTTCGATGTTGATCATGGCACCGAGCACGGCGTCGTGCAGCGGAACCTCAAGAGTGCAGTGCAGGTCGTCGCCCTGTCGACTGAAAACTTCATCGGTGCGCACCGAAATGTCAACGTAGATGTCGCCGTTTGGGCCACCCGCTTGGCCCACTTCGCCCTGGCCCGCGAGTTGCAGGCGCAAACCGTCTTCGACACCACCTGGGATGTTCAGATCAAGGGTTCTGCGAGAGCGCACGCGACCCTGCCCGCGGCAGTCGACACAAGGTGAAGGAATGGTCTGACCATAGCCCTGGCACGAGTTGCAGGGTGCAGTAGTCAGCACATTGCCCAAGAGCGAGCGAACCTGGCGCTGTATCTGACCGGAGCCACGGCAGATGTCACAGGTTTTCAGCGATGTTCCCGGTTGGCAGCAGCTACCGGTGCAGGTTTTGCAAAGAACTGCGGTGTCAATGTCGACGGACTTTTGAATACCAAAGACCGCTTCACGAAGGGTTAGGTCAACGCGCAGTAGCGCATCCTGGCCCCTTTCGACTCGTGAACGAGGCCCGCGTGAACCGCCGCCACCAAAGAATGAATCAAAAATGTCCCCAAAACCGAAACCTCCCGCTCCACCGAATGGGTCAGATCCACCCATGTCGTAGTTGCGACGGGCATCTGGGTCGCTCAAAACCTCGTAGGCGTGTGTGACGGCCTTGAAGCGCTCTTGAGCAGCAGGTTCAGGGTTAACATCTGGGTGCAACTCGCGAGCCAGCTTGCGGTAGGCCTTTTTGATTTGCTCATCGGTGGCGTCTTTCTCGACACCGAGGGCTTGGTAGTGGTCGCTCAAGTTATTCTCCGAGAATCTTGGTTAGGTAACGGGCAACCGCTCTAATGGCCGCAATGTTTCCCGAATAGTCCATTCGAGTTGGGCCGAGCACGCCGAGTTTGGCAACTTCAGCGCCCTGATTTTCATACCCGGCGACCATTAGAGATGTTTCGTTCAGCCCGACAACGCCACTCTCTCGTCCAATGCGCACACCCACACCGTGCTGCTCAGACTGCATTTCGCTCATCAGCCGCAGCAGAACAACCTGCTCTTCAATCGCGTCAAGAACCGGGGTAATCGAGCCCGAAAAGTCATTTTCTCGTCTAGCAAGGTTTCCGGTTCCAGCGAGAAGCAGTTTCTCGGTTCGGTTTGCGTCAACGCTTTCGAGCAGGCCGTTCACAACTCTCGTGACCAAGGCTCGACGATCTGGTGCAAAATTCTCGGTGAATGCGGCGAGTAAACCTTCAACGCTGGCAAGTTGTTTCCCCGCGAGTGTGGCATTCAACCTCGCCCTAATCTCAGCCAAGTCATCAAGTTCATAACCGCCGGGGGTGTCAATCATGTGCTGTTCGATTCGACCGTTATCGGCCACCAGCAAAATCAAAACCTTGCCGTCGGTAATCGAAAGAAGTTCGATGTTTCTGACCTGCGACTTGCCAAGTGTCGGAAATTGAACCATCGCTACCTGATTGGTCAGTTGCGAAAGCAGTCGAACGGTTTTGGCAAGAGTGTCTTCGAGGTCGCTGCTGGCAGTGAGCAGTGTTTCGATGGCGGCTCGTTCGGCATTCGAGAGCGGCTTCACTTCGCTCAAGCGGTCAACGAAAAGTCTGTAGCCCTTGTCGGTCGGAACGCGACCGCTAGAGGTGTGCGGGGCAACAATGAGCTCTTCTTCTTCAAGAAGCGCCATGTCGTTGCGAATTGTTGCCGAAGATACGCCGAAATTGTGTCGATCAACGAGGGTT
>WLFI01000092.1 GCA_009703845.1 Actinomycetota bacterium | reverse complement strand
GTCACGACCAGCAGTTCGTGTTTGCGCTCTTGCATGTCAAAGCCTTTCGTGGCTTGAGTTTACTCTTTCGCGACACGCCGAAGAGATCAAATATCGAATATTGCTCTAGTTGTTATTTTCGAGCGTTTCTTTGGGTTGTAAGGCGCTGTGTATTTGGGTGGCCAAGCCACGACCGATGCCCGAGACATCCGCTATTTCTTCAAGCGTTGCGGCCTTCACGCGCTTGATCGAACCGAAGTGGCGAAGCAACGTGCGAACGCGTTTTTCACCAAGACCTGGAATGTCGTCGAGCATGCTTTCAAGTGTGGAGCGACGTTTCTGACGCTGAAACGAGATAGCAAAGCGGTGAGCCTCGTCGCGAATGCGCTGGACCAAGAAGAGCTCATCGCTGGCTCTAGGAAAAATAACCGGATAAGGGTTACCAGGCTGCCAAACCTCTTCGAGTCTCTTGGCAATGCCAATCACTCGAAGACCACTAACGCCAGACTCATCAATCGCACGTTGGGCGGCATTTACCTGCGGCACTCCCCCGTCAACAATCAAGAGCGACGGACGATAAGCGAATTTGCCAGGATCGGCCTCGGCATCGGCATCCGGTTCTGCTAAATATCGCAGGCGACGCTTGAGGACTTGGTAAATCGAGTCGGTGTCATCGGTGGTTTGCTCGATGTTGAACCGACGGTAATGAGCCTTTTTGGGCAACCCGTCTTCAAAGACGACCATCGAGGCAACGACATCGGTTCCCTGAAGGTGCGAGACGTCGAAACATTCGATGCGCAACGGCGGTGTTTCTAGGGCAAGGGCCTCGGCAATGCCGCTAAGAGCCTCAGATCTTGCGGTGAAGTCGGTCGAGCGCTTTGTCTTGTATTGAGCGAGGGCGTGCCGGGCATTCGTGTTCGCGGTTTCGGCAAGCGAAGCCATGTCACCTCGCTGCGGAGCACGCAGTGTCACTTTGGATCCGCGTAGGTCGCTGAGCCATTGGGCGAGCGCAGGAGCGTCATCTGGCATAGTTGCGACCAGCACCTGTTTGGGCACCTCTTCTGCCTCAACGCCCATGTAGGTGTGCTGCAGAGCGTACTCAACGATCTCTTCTGGTGTGCGGTCAAGTTCTTTGTCGATGACCCATCCTTGAACACCCCGGATACGCCCGCCACGCACCTTGAAAAGGCTAACGGCGGCAGCCAACTCGTCGTCGGCAAACCCAAACAAATCAGCGTCGGTTTGATCGGTGAAAACCACAGCGCTTCGCGCCAGCACCGTTTCGAGAGCCACAACCTGGTCACGAAGTTTTGCTGCCAGCTCGTAATTCTGCGATTCACTCGCGGCGCGCATCCGTGCCTGAAGTTCGCTAATGAACTCGGCGTCTTGGCCAGACATGAAGGAAGCAAACTTTTTGGCGATTCCTCGGTGGTCTTCGGTGCTGATTCGACCGACACACGGCGCAACGCACTTTCCGATGTCTCCTAGAAGGCATGCGCGCTGGGTTGCTACAGCACGGTCGTAGACGCCAGCCGAGCAGCTGCGCACCGGAAACACCTTTAGCAAGATGTCAACGGTTTCGCGCACCGCCCAGGCCTTTGTGTAAGGCCCAAAATACTTGGCGCCCTTAATGTCTCGATTTCGGGTCACGAAAACCCTAGGGACGTCATTCTCAACCGTGATTGCTAGGTACGGGTATGACTTATCGTCTTTGAACTGAACGTTGAATTGCGGGTTGAACTCTTTGATCCAGGTGAATTCGAGTTGCAATGCCTCGAACTCTGTTTTGACCATCACCCACTGCAAATCCCGCGCCGTCTGAACCATCTTGGCGGTTCTCGGGTGCAGCGTTAGTGGGTCGGCGAAGTAGCTGGTCAATCGCCCACGAAGGTTCTTGGCCTTACCAACGTAAATAACTCGTCCGCGCTCGTCGAACCATCGATAGACACCCGGAGAAGTAGGTATCTCCGATGTTTTTGGGCGCCAATCGAGGTGTTTAGACATGGCTAGTGTGATTCGAGCAACTCGGCTAGGTATTGACCGGTGAACGACTTCTTGACCTTGGCCACTTGCTCCGGTGTTCCGGTGGCGATGATCTCTCCGCCTCTAAATCCACCCTCCGGGCCCAGGTCGATTACGTGGTCGGCAGACTTGATTACATCTAGGTTGTGTTCGATAACGATGACGGTGTTGCCCTTTTCGACTAGCCCGTTCAGAACGAGGAGCAGCTTGCGAACATCCTCGAAATGCAAACCGGTTGTTGGCTCGTCAAGCACGTAAATCGAACGACCAAAACTTCTCTTCTGCAACTCGGTAGCTAGTTTGACGCGCTGCGCTTCTCCACCCGAAAGGGTCGTGGCCGATTGGCCAAGGCGAACGTAGCCAAGACCGACTTCGACCAAAGTCTGCAGATAGCGAGCGATCGCCGAAATCGGAGCAAAGAACTCTGCAGCTTCAGAGATCGGCATCTCGAGCACCTCGGCGATATTTTTGCCCTTGTAGAGCACCTGTAGAGTTTCGCGGTTATAGCGAGCGCCGTGGCAAACCTCACAGGCTACATAGACATCCGGCAAAAAGTTCATCTCGATGCGAAGGGTTCCATCGCCCGAACAGGCTTCGCAGCGACCACCCTTGACGTTGAACGAGAAACGTCCCTGCTGGTAACCACGAGCCTTGGACTCGCCGGTTTCAGAGAATAGTTTGCGAATGTGATCGAACACGCCGGTGTAGGTCGCTGGGTTCGAGCGCGGAGTTCTACCGATTGGGTTTTGGTCGACGTGAATCACCTTGTCGAGCAGGTCCAGGCCCTCGATTCGGGTGTGTCGACCTGGCACGCCCTTCGCCCCATTGAGCGCGTTGGCAAGAACCTCGTAGAGCACGTCGTTCACAAGTGACGACTTGCCCGAACCTGACACGCCAGTTACAGCCGTGAAGAGACCCAGCGGGAACTCTACGTCGACATCTTTCAGGTTGTTCTCTTTCGCGCCGACAACCTTGATGATTCGAGCCGGGTCAATAGCTCGGCGTTGTTTCGGCAGCTCGATGCGCTCACGCCCCGCCATGAAGTCGCCTGTAATCGACGCCTTGTTCTTGAGTAGTTCGGCATAGGTACCGCTGTGCACCACTTCACCGCCGTGAATACCGGCACGGGGGCCGATATCGACAACCCAGTCCGACGCCTTGATGGTGTCTTCATCGTGCTCAACCACGATCAAGGTGTTGCCTAGGTCGCGCAGCTTGATCAGCGTTTCAATCAGGCGTCGGTTATCGCGCTGGTGCAGGCCGATGCTTGGCTCGTCAAGCACATAGAGCACTCCGGTTAGTCCCGAGCCGATTTGAGTTGCAAGGCGGATGCGCTGCGCCTCGCCACCCGATAGTGAACCAGCTGCTCGCTCGAGAGTTAGATAGTCGAGGCCTACGGCCAGAAGAAAGTCGAGTCGCGCCTTGATTTCTCGTAGCACCTGCGCGGCGATCTTTGCATCGCGTTCGTCAAGGGCGATGGTCTCGAAGTACTTGACCGCCTCGAGAAGGCTCATAGCCGCGACATCCGCTATCGATTTATCGTTCACCTTTACAGCCAAAACCTCGGGCTTTAGTCGAGCCCCATTACAACCCGGGCACGGAATCTCGCGCAGGTAACCAGCCCAACGGTCACGACTCCAATCACTTTCGGTTTCTAGGTGCTTTCGCTCGACGTAAGAGAGCACACCCTCAAAGCCTGAGGTGTAACGAAGTTCGCGGCCATAGCGGTTCTTCCACTTGACCTTGACGTCGAAGTTATTGCCATAGAGCACCGCCTCACGAACTTCTTCGTCGAGTTTCTCCCAGGGGGTGTCAAGCGAGAATTCGAGTTCATCTGCAAGGCCTTGAACCATGCGTTGGTAGTAAGGGAAAAGCCCTTTTCCGGCCTGCGACCAAGGCAAAATAGCGCCTCCTTGGATGCTCGCACCAGGGTCACCGATGACCAGGGTCGCATCGACCTGCATCTTTGTGCCGAGACCCGAGCAGGTTGGACACGCGCCGAAAGGAGCATTGAACGAAAAGGTTCGGGGTTCAATCTCGGTAAGGGTAAGCGCGTGTTCGTTTGGGCAAGACATCTTCTCGCTGAAAATGCGCAATTCTTTTGTCTCGACTAGTTCGACAATCAATCTGCCGCCTGCGAGCTTCAAAGCTGTTTCAACCGAGTCTGCTAGTCGACCGGCGATTTCAGGTTTATTGACCAGTCGGTCTACAACCACCGAAATGTCGTGTTTGAAAGTCTTTTTAAGCGGCGTAGCCTCTGCCAGAACGACTGTCTCACCATCTACAACGGCGCGCGCGAAGCCTTGAGAGCTGAGATCGCGAAACAGGTCGGCAAACTCACCTTTTTTCTGATCGACAACCTGGGCGAGCAATTGAAACCGGGTACCCTCTGGCAGTTCGAGAATCTGATCCACGATTTGCTG
>WLFI01000091.1 GCA_009703845.1 Actinomycetota bacterium | reverse complement strand
GCTTGTTGTGCACAATTTGTTTGCGAACATAAACCGGAGCACCGTAGTGATCGAGTGCTTTCTCAACAGCGATAACGGCTCGGTCGACTCCAGCGCAGTATCCGCGTGGAGAAGCGAGTAGAACCTTCTTCTCAGAGGTTTGTTGTCCCATGGGGGCGTTATCCTTTTCTCGATACCTGCTCAATTGTAAGCAGGAGTGAGGCAAGCGATGACAGATGAAGACGGTGTTCTAAACCCCGACCTCGTCACCCCTGCTCGCACCTCTACAGACCTCGATCCGTGGCCGGTTGCCACTCTCGGTCAGAAGCTCAAAGATTACATCGCGAGGCTCGGCACCGTCTGGATCGAAGGCGAAATCAGCCAACTCAGCAACAAGGGCACATCGTTCTTTGCCGACATCAAAGACTTGAAACTTGAGGCTCGCGTTTCGGTTCACTCGTGGAACCCTGGGTCGCTGCCAAAAGACTTGAAGGTTGGCGATCGCGTCATTGCTCTGGTCAAGCCAGAGTTTTGGCCTAAGTCGGGCAAATTGAGCCTCAACGTGTTCGAGATTCGCAAAGTTGGCCTGGGCGACCTGCTTGAGAGAATCGAGCGCCTTCGTCAGCTGTTCATCAGCGAGGGTTTAACCGACCCTGCGCGCAAGCAAGATCTGCCATTTTTGCCAAACTGCATCGGCCTCATCACCGGCAAAGACTCAGATGCCGAAAAAGACGTTCTTCAAAACGTTTCGCGTCGCTGGTCAGAAGCCAAATTTCGGGTAATCAACACCAAGGTTCAGGGTGACGCAGCCGCAGCCGAGGTAATCGCTGCCGTCAAAACCCTCGACGACGACCCAGAAGTAGACGTGATTGTCATCGCCCGCGGTGGTGGCGCCTTCATGGATTTGGTGGTGTTCAGTGACGAGGCGCTTTGTCGCGCTGTTGCCGCCTGCCAGACTCCCGTGGTGTCGGCGATCGGCCACGAGGCCGACAGCCCACTGCTCGACATCGTCGCAGACGTTCGAGCCTCAACCCCTACCGATGCCGCCAAACTGGTCGTTCCCGACGTAGCGCTCGAGCGCTCGCGCATCCAAGAGGCACTCGCTCGCATGCTCACGCGCATCAGCCAATTCATTTCGACTCAGAGCGACCTAATTGCCCAACTTCGTTCACGCCCAATGCTGGCCAACCCGTTCGGTTTCATCGACGACCAGTCGGTTGAACTAGACCGCGAGCGCAATGCGGTTCGCGTGGCCATCAACCTCACCCTTGAGCGAGCCGCCGCCGAACTTTCGAGTCAAACGCAGGTGCTTCGGTCGCTCAGCCCTCAAAGCACGCTCGATCGCGGCTATTCGGTGGTGCGAGACGACAAGGGGCACGTTCTCGGTGACGCGGCAAAAATCAAAGCCGGACAAAAACTCAAGATTCGCCTCGCCAAGGGCGAAATCGACGCAACTGCAGATAAGAATTAACCCAAGGAGAAACCAATGGCTGAAAAGAAAACCAACGCGGATGTCGCTGAGTTCACTTATGAACAAGCCCGAGACGAGCTTGCCAAGGTTTTGGCTGAGCTTGAACAGGGTTCGGTTTCGCTTGAACAGAGCATGAACCTCTGGGAGCGTGGCGAGGCCTTGGCTAAACGCTGTGAAGAGTGGCTAAGCGGCGCTCGAGCCCGAGTCGACGCAGCTCTCAAAGAAAAGCAGTAGGAATGTCTGATGCAGCCGCTCAAAGGCGCGCTCGCCAAACGGTAATCAACCTGGGTCTCTCGCTGGCAGCAACCCTTGGCATCGTTTTAGCACTCGTACTGATAGTGCCTCGAGACGACAGCAACCGCATTCAACCGGTTGACTTTAAAGACATCGCCGCTGGAGCCGTCGAGACCACCGGATTGCCACTAATCGTTCCGGAGTTGCCAGCGACTGGATGGTGGAGCAACAGCGCGAAAATCAAAACCTCGCCAACCGACGGCACCGAGGCTTCTTGGACAGCAGGCTTTGTCGGGCCCAACAACGAGTTCATCGGGTTCAGCCAAACATTTGCCACCAACCCAACCTGGCTCGCTCTTCAACTAACCGAAAAGACCCAAACCGGCACCTACGACGAGTCGTGGCAAATCTTCGAGGCGTCTAGGCCAAACAAGCCTGTCAAGACCCGCGACTACATGTTGGTCACTACGATTGGCAATGACACAATTTTGGTTTACGGAACCGCCGATGCCGCCGTAATTCAATCGTTTGCTGACTCTGTTAAAGAGCAGATTCAAAGCAACTACCCCTAGCAATCACTGAAACAAGTGAGGCCAATTCGATGACAAGACCTAACACTCCGGCACAAGCGTGGTCTGCGCTAGTCGATGGCAACCACCGCTTCGTTGAAGGTAGCCCTGCTCACCCAAACCAAGATGTCGATCGACGTGCAGCGCTGGCCGGTGCCCAGATTCCTTTTGCAGCTCTGTTCGGATGCGCCGACTCAAGACTCAGCGCAGAAATCATCTTCGATGTTGGCCTCGGTGATCTTTTTGTAGTTCGTAATGCCGGGCAGGTAATCGCCGAGACCATTCTCGGTTCGCTCGAGTATGCCGTTGAAGTACTGGGCGTTTCGGTCATCGTCGTGCTAGGTCATGACGAGTGCGGCGCGATTCGCGCGGCGATGGATTCGAGTATCGGCAAGTTGCGCGCAAAGGGTGAATTCATTCAAAACATCGTGGCTCGCATCCAGCCAACGGTCACAACCGCATTCGCAAACGGCAAGCACCACATCGACGAAGTGACCGAACTTCACATTCATGACACCATCGATGAAATCATGACGCGTTCGAAGGTGATTCGAGAAGCCGTCGAGACGGGTAAATTAGGTGTGGTCGGAGCAAATTACAAACTTGCTCTCGGAGAGATTCATCCGATTACAACGGTCGGATCAGTCGAATAACATCGCCGTTTGGGTTTTGCACCAATCGCGCACGCTAGAAAGGCTCGAACAGTGGAATACCGCATCGAACACGACACCATGGGTGAAGTCAAAGTACCCCTAAACGCCCTCTACCGCGCACAAACCCAACGAGCCGTCGAGAACTTTCCGATCTCAGGAACCACCCTTGAGCGAGCTCACATCGCCGCTTTGGCACAAATCAAGAAGGCTGCGGCTCTAGCCAACGCAACTCTTGGCGTTCTAGACGCAAAAATTGCCGACGCCATCGCAGCTTCGGCCGATGACGTAGCCGCCGGCAACCATGACGGCGAATTTCCAGTCGACATTTTTCAGACCGGTTCAGGTACCTCTTCGAACATGAACATGAACGAGGTGTTGGCAACCCTTGCTACCAACCGCCTCGGCTCACCGGTTCACCCAAATGACCACGTCAACGCGTCGCAGTCCTCGAACGACGTCTTTCCAACCTCGGTTCACGTTGCTGTAACAGCGGCTCTAATCAACGACCTGCTGCCCTCACTCGACTATTTGGCAATCTCTCTAGAAGAGAAGGCTGAACTCTGGAAGTCGGTCGTAAAGGCCGGCCGCACCCACCTAATGGATGCAACCCCGGTGACCCTCGGTCAAGAATTCGGAGGATACGCGGCACAGATGCGATACGCGATCGAGCGAGTGAACACCACCATCGTGCGCGTCGCAGAGGTTCCGCTGGGCGGAACCGCCGTCGGCACCGGAATCAACACTCCAAAGGGTTTTCCGCAAGAGGTCATTCGCCTACTTGCTGCCGAAACAGGATTGCCAATCACCGAGGCACGCGACCACTTCGAGGCGCAGGGCGCACGCGATGCGTTGGTTGAAGCATCCGGTGCTCTTCGAGTTCTTGCCGTGAGCCTCACCAAAATCAACAACGACCTTCGCTGGATGGGCTCAGGCCCGAACGCTGGCATCGCCGAACTTCACATTCCCGACCTGCAACCTGGCTCGAGCATCATGCCGGGCAAGGTGAACCCGGTTGTTCCAGAGGCCGTGCTCATGGTTTGCGCCCGTGTCATCGGTAACGACGCAACCGTTGCATGGGCTGGCGCAACCGGCAACTTCGAGCTCAACGTGGCCATTCCGGTCATGGGCAACTCGCTGCTTGAGTCGATTCGCCTACTCGCCAACTCAATGCGCCTTCTCGCCGACAAGACCATTCGTGGTCTCGAAGCTAACGAAGAGCGCGCACGTGCCCTTGCCGAGTCGAGCCCATCGATCGTTACGCCGCTCAACAAGTACATCGGCTACGAGGCGGCTGCCAAGATCGCCAAGCACTCGGTCAAGAACGGCCTAACCGTTCGCGAGGCCACCATTGAGCTCGGCTACGTCGACGGAGAGACCCTTACTCTTGAGCAGCTTGACGCGGCTCTCGATGTGCTCTCTATGACCAAGCCAGCCCAGTAGCAGCAAAGGCAAAGCCCGCCAGCAAATAAGGCCCGAGCGCCACGGTTGAACCCAACTTCGCGCGCCTTGCCACAAACAG
>WLFI01000090.1 GCA_009703845.1 Actinomycetota bacterium | reverse complement strand
GAACGAGCCGAATAGACCGGATGTCACGTCACCGCTGTCTGAGAACGCTACCGAGATGATGTAGAGAATCGGGAACAGCGAGTAGACCACGACGGCTAGGCCGATAACGTGCTTCCATCCGATGGTTGCTGCCCAACGGAATGGGCTCATGCGGCGCTTGCCGATTTTGCGTTCGGCTGGCATTTCGATTGCAGTGTTTGCCATTAGTCAGCAGCTTCCTCTAGGAACTTGGTACGGCGGAATCCGATCATCGACAGACCACCAACGATAAAGAAGATCAAGATCGAGAACGCGCTGGCTAGACCGTAGTCGGCACCCTGCGAGCTCGAGAACGCAATCTTGTAAACGAATGAGATCAGGATGTCTGTTCCACCTGCGTCAACGCCCAGCGCCGGATCTCCGGATGGACCACCGCCGGTTATCAGATAGATAATCGTGAAGTTGTTGAAGTTGAACGCGAACGACGATATCAGAAGCGGCGATAGCGAAACCAACAGCAGCGGAAGCTTGATCTGGCGAAGAATCTGCCAGGCTGAGGCACCGTCGATGGTTGCCGACTCGACAAGCTCACCCGGAATGGCTTGCAGCGCTCCAGTGGTGATTAGGAACATGTATGGGAAGCCCAACCAGAGGTTACAGAGCAGAATCGCAATCTTTGCCCAGTTCTCGTCGGCCAGCCATGGAATACCGGTGCCGGGCTCGAACCCGAGAATGTTGTAGTTGATGAAACCGTAGTCGGCGTTGAACATACCCTTCCACACGTATGCCGAGAGGAAGCCCGGGAATGCGTAAGGAAGAATCATGATCGCTCGGTAAACCTTCTTACCTGCCAAGCGCTCATCGTTGAAGAGCAGTGCCAGCGCTAGACCTAGAACGAAGGTCGATACCACCGATGCCACGGCGAAGATAACGGTCCACGAGAAAATCTTGAGTAGTGGAGCGCGAAGCTCTTCTTTACCGAAGATTAGGTTGAAGTTCTTTAGGCCCACGAATGCTTGCCAACCGGTATCGTTCAGGCGCTCGCCAGCTTCGTTCTCAAAGAATCCGGTTGAGTCGTTTGCCTTGAATACCATGCCGTCACTCTGACGAGTAAAGCTGTCGGTGGCTGCGTCATAGACCGCATCGATGTAGGTTCTCTGAACACCGGCAAGAGTCGGGTCGAGAGCCATAAAGCCTTTTTGTTCATCACCTGGAATAGAAACTCGAACTCCAGCGAGCTTGGCGCTCTGGGCATTGATGTCATCGGCAGTCAAAGCGGTATAGCCCCCGTAACCGACGGCGACCTCATAGCCTGACATGCCGGCTCCAAGCTCAAGGTTTGCGTCGTCGGCGGCAAGTTCTGCCCACTCAACGTTCGTGCCCTCTTCGCCACCAAAGTAATAAAGCGGCGCGGCGCAAGCGCCTGCGTCATCGAAACCACTGGTTGAACAGTCGGTTGCCAAGAAGTAGTGCTTGTTAGCGTCGTCCTTCAGAATGGTGACGTCCATCCAAGGAGCACCGATGTCGTTCACCACGGCACCGAGCTCGACCGAGGCGACGGAGTCTTCTTTAGACCCGTTGTGCTGACCACCGTAGTTGGTGAAGGCGATGAATCCCGAGTAAACAACCACAGAGAACGAGAAGCAGATTAGAAAGAGCACACCTGGTGCTAGGTACTTGGCCGGAAGGCCGCCACGGCGCAGGTAGATCCAGTTGAAGATTAGGGTGACGATTACCACTGCGGCCGCATAGTCGATGCGCTTGCCCGTGATGAGAATCATGGCTACAAAGAGAGCCAGTGCGTCTGCGAGACCCAAGAGGATGATCTTGAGGATCGTTCCTCGAAGAGTCGGGGTTCCGCCGTCATCGACCATCTTCTGACGCTTGCGGGCATCTTTGACACTCAGATTCATTGCGCGAGGCGCTTCTGTGACCGGCGTTTCTTTGGTTTTTGCCATGAAATGAAACCTTCTATAAGTAAAAAACTCTAGGTCAGTCTAGGTTATGCAGGCTTTGGGTAATGGCAGGTTACTGGGTTCGAAACCTAATCGTTAGTTTGCAAGCGTTTACAATTTTGCACAGCTGGAATAAACAAAATCAAAAGGATGTCTGCAGAAGATCACGCCTTCCGGCGAGCGTAAAAAAATCGCGGCCCCCATTGCTGAGGGCCGCGATTTTCGAATGCGATCGAAAGCTATTAGCCGTCGATTACAGTCTGCTGTGCGTCAACCGATGCGGTGAAGAACTCTAGAGGAGTCTTACCGTTCAGAGCAGCGCCACCCTTAAGGATTGCTGACTCTGACTTACCGATTGCCTGCCAGGTACCATCCTGGAATGCGAACGATGGCATTGGGTAAGCGTTCTTACCAGCAACACCGAAGCCCTTTACCCAAGCGTCCGACACCTTAGCAAGTGCGTCGCTGTTAGCAGGCGACTTTGCTTCGTTGGTGAACGATGCTAGCTGGATGTCCTTGCCAGCAAGAGCTGCCAAGACCTTTCCAACTGCTAGCTTCTTGGCTGCAGGAACCTTCGACGACAACCAGTAACCGCGTACACCAGAGAACTGGTGAACGGTCTTGCCACCGACAGATGGAATCGCCTGAACGACTACGTCTGACTGCTTTAGCTTGGCAGGAGTCTCTTCGCCAACCTTGTGGGTGTCGTTAACAACGGTGCCAGCACCCCAAGGACCAGAGATCATGACGGCTACGTCACTGTTTGGGCTCTGGAAGTTGTAAGCGTTGGTGTTCCAGTCCTTGTAAACGATCGACTTACCAGCGCCGTTTAGCCAAGTTACGTACTTGCCAAAGCCGCCAGCAGATGCTTCGTTCGAGAAACCGATAGTCGAGGTCCAGGTGCCGTTGTTACGAACGTACTGGTCGATACCGAATGAGCTCGAGATAGCAGCCATGTGGTAAGGGTCGTTGCCGCCACCAGCTAGGTCGATGTGCATACCGACCTTACCTGCAGCGATTGCAGCCTTGAACTCAGCTGAGGTGTCAACTGCGCTGCCGGCCATCTTCTTCTTGTTTACAAGAAGAGCGGTGTTCTCGGTCCAACCTGGAACTCCGTATAGCTTGCCGTAAACCGAGAAGCCCGAAAGGGTGGTCTTCGAGAACTTCGAAGCGTTTGCACCTAGCGATACAGGAGCGATTACACCTGCGCTCAAAAGAGCACCGGTCCAGTCGTGTGCACCAGCAAGGATGTCAGGTCCGGTGCCACGAGGAATGGCCTGGATTGCCGACTTGCGTAGGGTACCGAAGTCCTTAACAACAATGTTGATGGCTAGGGTCTTGTCTTTTCCATCGTAGGCAAGTAGGGCGCCGCCAATGGCGTCTTTGGTGCCCTGGTCTAGCCAGATGGTAACGGTAGGGGTTGCAGCGGTTGCTGGAACGCTGATGCCGAGAAGGGCAGCTGCGGTTAGACCAGCAAGAGCTACAGCTCCAGCTTTGCGAATCTTCATTTGTAAACCTTTCAGTTGACTAGTCGATGAAGGACTTGTAATCAAGTCACTACAATCAAACAACTTACGAACGTCTAGTAGCAACTCAGAATGCCCGATTTGGATAACGTTCTAGTTACAAAATGCTGTGAGGCGCGAAAAAGCATCGAATCGGTAACAAAAACGCTTTCAATTTCGTTTCACGTCAGATTGAGCATCCACTCGGGTTTTGTTCTTATACGCTTGAGCGCATGACCAACGACGACGTTTTATATGTGACCAAAGAATCTGCCGAGTGGTGGCGTCAAGCCGTTATTTACCAGATCTATCCGCGTTCATTCGCCGACGGTAACGGCGACGGCATGGGTGACCTTCAGGGTGTAACCCAGCGCCTCGAGTCGCTGCAAGAACTTGGCATCGACGCCATTTGGTTCTCGCCGTTCTTTAAGTCGCCGCAAAAAGACGCCGGTTATGACGTGAGCGATTACAAAGACATCGACCCGCTGTTCGGCACGCTCGCCGACTTCGACGCTTTGTTAGCCCGTGCCCACTCGCTCGGTTTGCGCATCATCGTTGACCTGGTGCCGAACCACACCTCTGACCAGCACGAGTGGTTCAAGGCTGCGGTTGCCGCCGGCAAGGGTTCGCCAGAGCGCGACATGTATATCTTTAGAGACGGCAAGGGTTGGTTCGGTCGCAAAGAACCGAACAACTGGCCATCGGTTTTCGGCGGTAGCACCTGGACTCGCATCACCGAACCGAACGGCAAGAAAGGTCAGTGGTACCTGCACATCTTTGACTCATCGCAGCCAGACCTAAACTGGCGCAACCCAAAGGTGCGCGACGAATTCGACAAGGTGCTTCAGTTCTGGCTCGACCGCGGTGTCGACGGCTTCAGAATCGACGTTGCCCACGGCATGATCAAGCGTGACGGTCTGCCCGACACCAAGCAGATGTCGACCGAGATGGGTGGCGTGAAGCCCGAGGGCGAGATGACCATCGAAGAACTCGAAAT
>WLFI01000009.1 GCA_009703845.1 Actinomycetota bacterium | reverse complement strand
GTTAGAGAGGCCGGAATCATAAAGATGTCCGGTTTCGGCATCGACTAGATAAGCGGCGAATGCGCCGGCGTCACGCCTGAAGAGAGTGTTCGAAAGTGAGACGTCTCCCCAGAAAAAGCCAGCGATGTGCAACCGAACAAGAAGCAGTGCGAGGGCGTCGACCAGACGGGTTGCCGTCTCTGGTCGCAAACCCTGAGACCACATCGCGCGGTAGGGGAGTGAGAACTTTAGGTGTCGGGTGATAAGCACCGCAGGCAGTTCTTCGCTGGTTTCATCGCGACGGTTTGTGATTATCGCGAATGGTTCAACGCAGGGCACATCTAGTTTTTGAAGATTGCGAAGCATGTCATATTCACGCTTGGCCAGATCGGCGAGAGTTTCTTTGATTGCAATTACGTGACCACTCAGGTGAGCGAAACGCACCGTGTGTCGAGATAGACCTTTGGGCAGCGCAGCGATGTTTTCGTCTGGCCATGCCTCCAATGGCAAATGCCACGGTAGATCCAGCAATGCTGGGTCTACCGTGGCAGCCGTGATGTTTAGTGCAGAAGACACTAGTGGTTACTTGGGTAACTACTAGTTGAGGCGTGCGCCCGACTCAACGTCGAACAAGTGGGTCACGCCACCTTCAGGGGCTAGAAGAACCTTCTGGCCTGGCTTCGGGTGGTTGACTGCGTCAACGCGAGCAACTAGCTCGGCGTCACCGCTGCCAATGTTGCCGTGGGTGTAGAGGTAAGCGTCAGCGCCAAGCTCTTCGACGACGTCAACTTCAACCTCAAGGCCAGACTTGCTGATCACGAGGTCTTCAGGGCGAAGACCAACGGTAATTTCGGCAGCCTTGGTCTTGGCAAGAATCGCGCGGTCAACCGGTAGAACGGTGTTTCCGAAGCGAACTCCGCCATCAACGATAGGAAGCTGGAGAAGGTTCATGGCTGGTGAGCCGATGAAGCCTGCTACGAACACGTTGTTTGGACGCTCGTATAGGTTACGAGGAGTGTCTACCTGCTGAAGCACGCCGTCTTTGAGAACAGCAACGCGGTCACCCATCGTCATAGCTTCGATCTGGTCGTGTGTTACGTAAACGGTGGTTACACCGAGGCGACGCTGTAGCGAAGCGATCTGGGTACGAGTCTGAACGCGAAGCTTTGCATCGAGGTTCGATAGCGGCTCATCCATGAGGAAGACCTGAGGCTTACGAACAATTGCACGACCCATGGCTACACGCTGACGCTGACCACCAGAAAGGGCCTTTGGCTTGCGGGCTAGGTATGGCTCAAGGTCTAGAAGCTTGGCGGCTTCGAGAACGCGCTCGGCACGCTCTTCTTTGCTCACGCCAGCGATCTTGAGGGCAAAACCCATGTTCTCTGCCACGGTCATGTGTGGGTAAAGAGCATAGTTCTGGAAGACCATTGCGATGTCGCGGTCTTTTGGTGGAACGTCGGTTACGTTGCGGTCACCAATAAAGATGTCGCCCTCGTTAACCTCTTCAAGGCCTGCAAGCATGCGCAGGGTGGTTGACTTTCCACAACCCGATGGTCCAACTAGAACCAAGAATTCGCCGTCGGCGACTTCGAGTTCGATTTGGTCAACGGCCGGGCGGGTACCGCCCGGGTAAAGGCGAGTTGCCTTTCTGAATGACACTGATGCCATGATTTTCTCCTCACCGGCAGGTACGTGCCGGACGATCCGTAGTGATGGAACCCTCAAACCGGCGGTCTGAGGTACTTTCATTATCGCATTTGCCACTGCTGGTTTAGACTAAAAACTCTTCGAACGTCACGCAACTGTGACCTACACGCAAGGATTCTTCAATGTCCAAACTTGACAAGCTTTCTAGGTCGCAGCAGCGAGATGCAGCACGCGAAAAGGCTCGCGAAATTCGTGAACAGCACAAGAAGGCCGAGAAGGCACGTCAATTCGGTTTCGCAGGTGGAATCGTGGCGGCCATCCTGATTCTGGGTGGACTTATCGGATGGGCAGTGGTTACCGCTGGGCCAACCGAGATTGCCAAACCAACCAACCTGACCTACGACAACGGAATCCGCATCGGCAAGAACCTCGAAGCGTTCACTGCCACCAACAAGCCGACCACCGAAGACGTACCGGTCATTTCTATTTACGTCGACTACCAGTGCCCGTTCTGTGCCAACTTTGAAAACTTCAACGCACCACTGATTGAGAGCAAAGTGTCTGCGGGTGAATGGATCGTCGAGTACCACCCGATTTCTTTCTTGGATGGCGGCGGTTCGCCAAACGAATTCTCATCTCGCGCGGCCAACGCTGCCGTATGTGTCGCAGAGTTCTCGCCAAACCAGTACATGGCCATGAACAACAAAATCTTCACAAACCAGCCGCCAGAGGCAACTGCAGGCCCAGAAGACAATGAGTTGGTTGCCTTCGCCGAATCTGTAGGAGTTTCAAACCTCGACAAGATTCGAAGCTGTATCAAGAACAAGGCTTTTGACAAGTGGATCGGTGACACCACGAGTGACACTCTTGGTGCGCCGGCTCCAGGCACCACTGACCTGCTAGTTGACAGCACACCGTTTGTGGTTTTGAACGGCATGCGTTACAGCGGCACTGCCGAAGAGATGGCCAACCCGGCTCGTTTTGAGCAATGGGTGACAAGTGTCTGGGCTCAGAAGTAGTATTTAGCCAAGTTAACTGAACAACCCTAGGGGGACAAATGTTTGCAAAGTTACGTTGGATTGCGATTGCTCTAGTTGCAACGCTCGCCGCATTCGCCGGTGGAACCATCAGTGGAACCATCCAAGCCCAAGCCGTTAGTGCTCAGACCTTCACCGTCACGGGCGTAGGGGCAGAGTGTCTAGATGGTTACAAGAGCTACCTCATCTATGACTACACCGAAGACGAATCAGACGCCTGTTCATTCGAAGTCAAGGTGACTTCGCCGAAGACCAAGCGCGTGGTTCAGATGCAGTACTTCTATGACGGCAAATGGCAAAACGGCTCAGCGCCAGTTCTCACCAATGCCAGCACCGGTAAGGCAAAAGTTACTCCTTGGTCGACCTACTACGACGAAGACCTTGAAGACACGTTCTGGGCCGAAGGTGTTTTCGTCTATCGCTTCGTATCGGCAAAGTCTGGCTCTCAGAAAGCCTGGACCAGCTCAAACTTCGTGATCGAGTTCACTCCGATCGAAGCCGACAACAGCGATTACCTAGATGAAAACGGTTGCATCATCGACGAAGAGTACTGGGACGACATCGACGAGATGTGCTACCCGCTCTAATCGGCGAGTAGGGGCCTGTCTAGCTGGTCAATGACCGGATGCTCACCAGCAGGTAAGATTTAGTCTGGCTTGTGCATCATTGGCCATGCCGACTTGGCGCAATTGGTAGCGCACCGCTCTTGTAAAGCGGGGGTTGTGGGTTCGAGTCCCATAGTCGGCTCAGGTTAGATCGCGGCTAGTCCGCTTAGATTAATTCGTTGCGAATGCGATTTCTTGGGTTAGGTTATGCGCCCAGCAGCGACAGTGCTTCGTAAACCAAGAATCCTGGCCAGAGAGCGGCCTGCACTAGTCCTAGAGCGCCGTCCCAAAAATCAACCGCGGTCGAAACGTAGTAGACGGCCGCACCGATGAATCCGATGAAGTAAAAACCGCCGGCGCTCCCGGTAGCGATGTTGATGTTGTTGTGGCTTTTTGCTTTGCTGTTGTTTTCTTCAGACATAACCGCAGTCTATTTGCTACTCGGTGCTTGAGAAGGTAATGCTCACCGAGTTTATGCAGAATCGATCACCGGTTGGCGTCTGAGGTGCGTCTTCGAAAACGTGACCGAGGTGGCAGCCGCACTTCGCACAGCGAACCTCGGTGCGAACCATGCCGTGGCTGCGATCTTCAATCAGCTCGACCGCGTCGCCATCTTGAGGTTCATAGAACGAGGGCCAACCACAGTGGGAGTCGAACTTGGCGTTCGAGCGGAACAGTTCGGTGCCGCATCCCTTGCAGGCATAGATGCCGACGCGACCTTCTTCAAGCAGCTCACCCGTGTAGGCACGCTCGGTTCCGGCCTCGCGCAGCACGTGATATTCGAACTCGCTGAGTTCTTCGCGCCACTGCTCTTCGGTCTTCTCTACTTCGTAGCCCATTTCGAAACCTCTTTTGATTGATGTGGTCTAACTTTGCGACCACCCGTGTCAATATTAAGTACCGCAGTCGCGGTCCTTAGAGATATAAGTTGATTACATGGCCCAAAAGTTCCCGAAAGACGAGTTTGACTCGGCTACGGTTCACGGCGGTCGGCACCGCGCTCGCCGAACCAAGCGAGACCGGGTCAGAGAATTCGTTCGAGTTCTGGTCGTGGCAACTGTTGTCGGACTTTGTGGCATCGTTGGTTTGAAAATCATTGATGGGTCTGTGGTTATCGATCCTTCAGAGCTGGTGCAGGCGTCGCCAAGCGCATCCACTTCTTCGGTGAAGGCAACGGGAGTCACCATTCTCGACGCCACGGGGCAAGATGGCTTGGCTTCGAAAGTCGCTCACAAGCTGCTGGATGCTGGCTGGAACGTGCTGACGGCCGACAACCTTGCTGGCACCACCGTGACCGAGAAAACCCAGGTACTGATTTCTAGCCCGCAGTTTGAAGCGGCTTCAAAGAGCTTGCTCAAAACCCTGGGGGATTACGAAGTGCAGGTTTCGGTTGGGTATTCAGACCCAATAACCGTAATTTTGGGCTCAGATTTCAAGTAACCGAGTTATAACACCTTGGTAAACGAGCAAAATTCTTTTTAAAAAGGCTTGGCACTTAACCCTCTATTACGAATAGGGTTAGAGAAGTCGACTAAGAGTCATCACTTTGATGGTTCACATAGCAACTTCGTAGTTTCTATGCGGCTCGGTTGTGGCGTTGCCACGATCGATTAATTAGGTAACAGGAGTATGCAATGGCAACAGGAACCGTCAAGTGGTTCAACGCCGAAAAGGGCTATGGATTCATCACTGAGGATGGCGGTGCAGAAGTATTCGTACACTTCAGCGCTATTCAGGGCGATGGCTACAAAGAACTTCGCGAAAACCAAAAAGTTGAATTCGAAATCAAGGCTGGCGACAAGGGTCCTCAGGCTGACAAGGTCAACGTTCTAGGTTAATCGCTTTCGTAACCACAGATGCCGCTCTCGAAAGAGGGCGGCATTTTTGTGTCCGGATGTTCGCCAGAAGCGATTCACAGGCGACGCGGCGCACTTGCACTCTGGTGCCTAGAGTGCTAATAATGGATTAGCACTCAAAACCCTAGAGTGCTAACCAACCCAATTCTGAACCATCGGAGAAAAACCAAAAATGGCAAAGATCATTAGTTTCAACGAAGAGGCCCGTCGTGGCCTAGAGCGCGGATTGAACATCCTCGCCGACACCGTGAAAGTTACCCTTGGCCCACGTGGCCGCAACGTCGTTCTAGAAAAGAAGTGGGGCGCACCCACCATCACCAACGACGGTGTCTCGATTGCAAAAGAAATCGAACTTGAAGACCCGTTCGAGCGCATTGGTGCCGAACTTGTCAAAGAGGTAGCTAAGAAGACCGACGACGTCGCCGGTGACGGTACCACCACCGCAACCGTTCTAGCCCAGGCACTTGTTCGCGAAGGTCTTCGCAACGTAGCAGCCGGCGCTGACCCAATTTCACTAAAGCGCGGCATCGACAAGGCTGTTGCAGCCGTTATCGAGCAGCTCTTCGCTCAGGCCAAGCCAGTCGACTCGAAAGAGCAGATTGCTGCAACCGCATCTATCTCGGCAGGCGACACTCAAATTGGTGAGCTAATCGCCGAGGCAATCGACAAGGTCGGTCGCGAAGGTGTTGTCACCGTTGAAGAGTCGAACACTTTTGGAATCGAGCTTCAGCTCACCGAAGGTATGCGCTTTGACAAGGGTTACATCTCGGCTTACTTCGTAACCGATCCAGACCGTCAAGAAGCAATTCTCGAAGATGCCTACGTGCTAATCGTGAACTCAAAGGTTTCGGCCATGAAAGACCTTCTTCCAATCGTTGAGAAGGTCATTCAGACCGGCAAGCCATTGCTAATCATCGGTGAAGACATCGAGGGCGAAGCACTTACCACTTTGGTTCTCAACAAGATTCGCGGAATCTTCAAGTCTGTTGCCGTAAAGGCTCCTGGCTTCGGAGACCGCCGCAAGGCAATGCTTCAAGACATCGCGATTCTCACCGGTGGTCAGGTTATCTCAGAAGAGATCGGCCTTCGCCTTGAGACCGCAACCCTCGACCTACTTGGTCGCGCCCGCAAGGTGGTCATCACCAAAGATGAGACCACCATTGTTGAGGGTGCTGGCGACGAGCTTGCTATCAAGGGTCGCGTTGACCAGATTCGCAAAGAAATCGAAAACACCGACAGTGACTACGACCGCGAGAAGCTTCAAGAGCGCTTGGCAAAACTTGCCGGCGGTGTTGCAGTCATCAAGGCTGGAGCAGCAACCGAAGTTGAGCTCAAAGAGCGCAAGCACCGCATCGAAGATGCAGTGCGCAACGCTAAGGCTGCCGTTGAAGAAGGTATCGTCGCCGGTGGTGGCGTTGCCCTAATTCAGGCTGGCAAGGCCGCCTTCGAGAAGCTAGAGCTAACTGGCGACGAAGCGACCGGTGCAAACATCGTTCGCGTTGCCATCTCTGCCCCTCTAAAGCAGATCGCCATCAACGCAGGTCTCGAGCCTGGCGTTGTCGCCGAGAAGGTTGCTTCGCTTCCTTCAGGCCAGGGCTTAAATGCTGCAACCGGTGAGTATGTTGACATGCTCAAGGCCGGCATCAACGACCCTGTAAAGGTGACTCGTTCTGCACTTCAGAACGCAGCATCGATTGCAGGACTGTTCTTGACCACCGAGGCTGTCGTTGCCGACAAGCCAGAGCCAGCAGCTGCACCTGCAGCGCCTGGTGGCGGCATGGACTTCTAGTTCGAAAAAGGAAAAAGGGCGAAGCCGTTTGGCTTCGCCCTTTTCTCTTGCTCTGACCATTTATGAGCAAGAGACTCTGGGGTTTGCGAGGGGAGGCGCTCACCCAGAGGGTCTTTAGCTAAACAATCGAGTGTTTGCACTCTCGACGTCTGAATATTGAGTGGCTGCATGCGCCAAAGCCTGACCAATCTGGCCGAGCTGGTCTGAGACCGTAGACTCGGTGACTCGCCACCGGCTCACCAATTCTTGGAAAGAGTTTGCGGCGACACCTTGCCACGAATTCTGAAGCCCCTGCAGCTGCGCGTGCAGGTTGTCGATCTCACCACGCAGGCGGCCGATGGTTGATTGAATGTTGCTATTTGCCGCTAGCACCTGGGCTGCGTCTACTGAAAATTGCGTCATGCGAAGATTCTGCAAGCAATCGCCAGCTCTGTGCGATCAAAAAACAAACCTGTGGATAACTTTTTAGGCTTGTGGCAGTTTGACGGTGAGCGTAGCGCCGCCACCTTTAGTTTCTGACGCCTTGATGGTGCCGCCGTGCTTCTCTACCAAGCCTTTGACGATAGCTAAACCTAGTCCGCTGCCGCCGGTTTCTCTGTTCCTCGAGTTGTCGGCACGGTAGAAGCGCTCAAACACCTTGTCTCGCAGCGACTTAGGAATACCCTCGCCACTATCGCGGACTTCAATCACTAGGGTTTGCTCCGAGATGCCTGCAGCCACAAATACCGGTTTGTCTTCTGGCGAGAAGCGTGAGGCGTTCGCCAAGAGGTTGATAAGCACTTGCTTGATTACGTTCTGGTCGACGTTTGCCAAAAGTGTCGATTTGTCTTCAAGCTTGACCTCGTTTAGGTCGGTAACAATAATTTCGCGGCGGTACTCGGCTACCGAAAGATCTTTGGCGGCATCCCTGCACAGAGCAAGAATGTCTATCTCTTTAATTTCGAGAGCCTTATCTTCGTCAAGCCTTGCGAGTGAAAGCAGGCTCTCGACCAATGAGGTCATGCGCACGGCTTCAGATTCGATTCGAGACATAGCGTCATCGAGCTTTGCCTTGTCAGACAGAGCCCCCATGCGATATAGCTCGGCATAGCCTCGAACCGAAACCAGCGGAGTGCGCAGCTCGTGGCTGGCATCGGCAACGAATCGACGCATTTGCTCAAGGGTCTTGCCACGGGCATCCAAGGCGTCATCGATCGAGTCGAGCATTGTGTTCAGAGATCTGTTCACCCTAGACATCTCGGTTTGCCCCTCGAGGCGAAGCAGACGCTGACTGGTGTCACCGGCAGCGACCGCAGCGGCAGTGCGCTCGACTTCTTTTAGAGGCCGAAGAGCACGTGTGATGGTGAACCAGATGGCCATGCCGCTGAGGATCAAAAGAAAGCCACCAAAGACCAGGCCAACGTTGCGGTACTGATTCATGAGCCCGTTATTGGCATCGGTTGGCAGGGCAACCACTACTGAACCAGGAAAAGCCTGCGAAGGTGCTGCGATCAGACGCCAACCGGCACCCTCGTTTTCTTGAATGAAGCGCCCACGAGTATCAACCTCGAACGGTAGTCCTTGAGTTGACAGCACAGCCTGCAGGTCAAAGTTTGAAATATTTGGCAACTGCCCATTTGCGGTAGTCGACGACGAGAAAGCCAACTGCAGCGAGCCCGATGTATCTAGAAAAGCGATGTAATACCCGCTCGGCAGATTTGGCAGTCGTAGCTGCCTGGTGGCAAGGTCTTGCTCGACAGTTAGCGGGCTCTGTTGGCGCATCACCTCAACGGTCGAAATCAAGACGGCATCTTGGTTCTGGTGAAGATAGGTTCTCAACAGCGCCATGGTTCCAGCGCTTGAAACAATCAGAAGTAGGCCGATCAGGGCGACCGACAGGGTCGTCAGTTTCGAGCGCAGTGAAATGCGCTCCCAAACATCGGTTCCCTTTCGGCGCAACTATTTGTCTTTCTTCGGGCTCTTATACATGTAACCAACGCCGCGCTTCGTGACGATTACCGGCTCGCTGGTTAGCGGGTCTAGCTTTTTTCTGAGGTAGCTCACATAAGACTCAACGATTCCCATCTCGCCACCAAAGTCATATTCCCAAACATGGTCGAGAATTTGCGATTTGGTGAGAACGCGGTTTGCGTTCGACATTAGAAAGCGCAACAGTTTGTATTCGGTGGGTGAAAATTCGACCAATTCGCCCTTCACGAAAACTTCATGGGCATCTTCGTTCATCGAAATTTCGCCAACCTCGATCACGCTGTCTGAAGTTTCAACCTTTTGGGTGCGGCGCAAAATAGCGCTGATGCGGGCCATTATTTCGTCAAGGCTGAACGGTTTGGTCATGTAATCATCGCCACCGACGGTGAGCCCGGTGACTTTATCTTCGGTCTCGTCACGTGCGGTTAGAAACAAGACCGGAACGTCGATTCCCATCGAGCGAAGCTTCTTGGTCACAGCAAAACCACTCTGATCGGGCAGCATCACGTCGAGAAGAATGATGTCTGGTTTGCCTTTTTCGGCGGCCACAACTGCGTCATTTCCATTACCGACGGCATACACCGAGTAACCATTGAAACGAAGGCTGGTGGTGAGCAGATCACGGATGTTCGGCTCATCGTCAACGACTAATACCTTGATGGGTTCATTTGCCATATGCTCAGCATCCTAACGTTTGCTGGGAGATTGCTGTGAGCGGCCTTAGAGTCGGGTGGGATTTACGTGGGTGAAGTTTTACAGCTGCTCAGCATCCAAGATTTCATAGCTGTAACCCTGCTCGGCCAAGAAGCGCTGGCGGTTTTGGGCAAAGTCTTGGTCAACGGTGTCTCTGGCGATGATCGTATAGAACGACGCCTTGCGCCCGTCTGCCTTAGGCCTGAGCAAGCGGCCCAGTCGCTGAGCCTCTTCTTGTCGTGAACCGTAAGAGCCCGAAATTTGAATCGCCACAGACGCTTCGGGTAGGTCGATCGAGAAGTTGGCTACCTTCGAAACCACCAGGGTTGGTTCGGCCCCTTCTCGGAAGGCTTGAAAGAGTCTCTCGCGCTCGTCGACCGGTGTTTCACCGGTGATGAAGGGCACTCCGAGCGCTGCGGCCACGGTGTAAATCTGGTCTAGGTACTGACCGATGATTAGGGTTGGCTCGCCCACGTGCCTAGACAGCAGGTCTTGCATGACCTTGATCTTTACCGGCGAAGTTGCAGCGATGCGGTAGCGGTCGTCTTGGGCAGACATCGCGTAGTCGAGGCGCTCTTCATCTTGCAGGTCAACGCGCACCTCGAAACAGGCTGCCGGAGCGATGTAACCCTGCGCCTCGATTTCTTTCCAAGGTGCATCGAAACGCTTTGGGCCGATGAGCGAAAACACGTCGCCCTCTTTGCCGTCTTCACGAACCAAAGTGGCGGTCAATCCAAGACGCCTTCGAGCCTGAAGGTCTGCGGTCATTTTGAAAATCGGCGCTGGCAAAAGGTGAACCTCGTCGTAGACGATTAGGCCCCAATCTTTGGCATTCAGCAGAGCCAGGTGGGCGTATTCGTTTTTGCGCTTGGTGGTCAGGATTTGATAGGTGGCGATGGTTACCGGCTTCACCTCTTTCACCGAGCCGGAGTATTCGCCGATGTCATCTTCACTCAGTGACGTGCGCTTGAGCAGCTCGGCCTTCCACTGTCTGGCCGACACGGTGTTGGTCACCAAGATCAGTGTGTTGGTTTTCGCAACCGTCATAGCGGATGCACCAACGATGGTCTTACCCGCGCCACAGGGCAATACGACCACACCTGAGCCACCGTCCCAGAATTTTTCGACAGCGAGCTTTTGGTAGTCGCGAATCTTCCAGTCGGTTTCGGTGAGATCGATGGGGTGCGGGGTGCCTTCGGTGTAGCCCGCTAAGTCTTCGGCTGGCCATCCGAGTTTGAGCAATTCTTGTTTTACCGCTCCGCGTGCCCAGTCTTGAATTCGAAAGGCCGTTTCACTGATGCGCCCGCCGAGCAGGTCGGCCATTTTGCGGTGGTGTCCGGCTTCGACCAAAATCGCCGGGCTCTCAGAAGTTAGTTCGAGCCCGCCGTCTTCGGCACGTCTGATAACCAAGCGGCCATAGCGAGACATGGTTTCAACGATGTCGGTGCGCACCGAGGTCGGCACGGCGAATTTGGCGTAGCGGTCGAGAACACCTAGAACGAAATCGGCGTCGTGACCGGCGGCACGGGCGTTCCATAGGCCAAGTTTTGTGATTCGGTAAGTGTGAATGTGCTCGGGTGCGCGCTCGAGCTCGGCAAAGACGGCCAGATCGTGTCGGGCATCAACCGCATCGGGATGATCAACCTCAAGCAGAGCGGTCTTGTCGCTCTGAACAATCAGTGGTCCAGTCATCCTTTTAGCCTAGTTTCTTGCGCCGACATTCAAAACCTAG
>WLFI01000089.1 GCA_009703845.1 Actinomycetota bacterium | reverse complement strand
TTGGCAAGGCTATTTTGGGCCAAAAGATTGGCGCTGAGGTTTCTTACCTGGCGCCAAACGGGCGCACCATCGAGGTCAAGATTTTGGCCGTCGAGCACTTCAACGGCTAGTTTTTAGCGACCCTAGTTTTTCGCGACTCGCGCCTTCAACCCGGCGTCAGTAAGTGCCTTGAGTACTCGCTTACTGTGCTCTACACCGGTTGTCTCAACGCTCACGCGCAGCTCAACCTCACTGATGTCGAAATCATCGCCGTGACGGGTGTGCAGCACCTCAACCACGTTTCCGTGAGCCGATGCGATGGCTTCAGCCGTCTTCACCAACATGCCTGGGCGGTCTGGCAACATTACCGAAATGGTTACATAGCGGTCTGAGGCGACGAGCCCGTGGCCAATTACTTTTTGCATAAGCAGCGGGTCGAAATTGCCGCCCGAGAGAACTGCTACAGTGCGACCCTTCGGCTTGAATGCGCCGGTCATCAAGGCAGCTACGGTGACGGCGCCAGCAGGCTCGACAACGAGCTTTGAACGCTCCAGCAGGGTGACAATCGCCTTGGCAATGTCGTCGTCTGTGACGGTCACCACCTTGTCGATGTGGGTCTTGATTAGCTCGAACGGAATCTGCCCCGGCTTTGCCACCGCGATGCCGTCGGCGATAGTTGGCTTTGTGGCGATTTGAGTCACTTTGCCCGACTTGATCGATGGCACGTATGAGGCGGCATTGGCCGACTGCACGCCGATGATCTTGATCTTGCGACCTTGAGCCTGCGCCTTCAGCTTGGCTGCCACGGCAACGCCAGCGGCCAGCCCTCCCCCACCGATTGCGACGAGAATGCTGTCGACACCCTCGAGTTGGTCGAGAATCTCGAGCCCAACGGTGCCCTGACCGAGCACGACGTCGCGGTTGTCATAAGGCGGAATGAAGATCGCACCCTTCTTGGCGGCATACTCTTGGGCGGCTTTTAGGGCCTCTGCAAACACTGCTCCCTCGAGCACAACCTCAGCGCCGTAGTTTTGAGTAGCTAGAAACTTAGGTAGCGATGCGCCGACCGGCATGAACACGGTTGCCTTGATTCCGAGCTTCTTGGCGGCGAGAGCCACGCCCTGAGCGTGGTTACCAGCGGATGCTGCCACGACGCCCTTTTTGCGCTCAGCCGCCGTGAGTTTGGTCATGCGGTGATATGCACCGCGCACCTTGTAGGCGCCGGTGCGCTGCAGGGTTTCGGCTTTAAGCCAAACATCCGCCCCAGTTAGCTTGCTCAAGAAATTGCTGTGCAAAACGGGAGTTTCGATAGCAACCTGAGCCACAATTTCGTGCGCGGCTTCAAACTCGGCGAGAGTTGGGGCCACCACGGGGCTCTGGTTAGGCATTTGTTGCTCCTTTTACATACGCTGGTAAGAGTTTAGTTGCGAAGGGGCCCAATGGCGGTGGAGTTGAGCGCTAGTCAGGCGCGCGTGCTGAGCCTTAGACAGCTCGGTGTTGACTCAGAGCGAGACGATTCGGTGATGGCCGTGGTCGACCGCCTGGGGCTTCTGCAGGTGGATTCGGTGAACGTTTTCGAGCGTGCCCACTACATGCCGCTGTTCTCTAGACTCGGCAAATTCGACAAGAACGAACTTGAGTCGGCAATGGGAGGCTTTCATCCGCAACTCATTGAGTATTGGGCTCACGAGGCATCGATCGTGCGAATCGAAAACTGGCCGCTCTATCGCTGGCGCATGAACGTCTATCGCGACAAGTACTCGACCAAGTGGGGCATGGAGGCCGGCAACAAAAAGCTGGTCGAGCAAATCACCTCGCAGTTGCGCGCGAATGGACCGATGACCACCGGCCAGTTCGAAACCGAGGCGAACGTGCGCAAGGGTTCTTGGTGGGGTTGGAGCGACCTGAAAGAAGCGCTCGAATACATGTTCTTGGTGGGTGACCTGGTTTCTGGCGGCCGCGATTCGTTCAAGCGCCTATACGCGCTGCCAGAGCAGGTGCTTCCGCAGAGCATCCTCGATCACACACCGAGTGACGCGGATGCTAAAAAGAAGCTCTTCTTGCAGGCCGCCACCGCAACCGGGGTTGGCACCTACACCGACATCGCCGACTGGCATCGCATGAGCCCAACCACCAACAAAAAGATTTTTGCCGAGCTGGTCGAATCGGGTGATTTGCTCGAAGTGCGGGTCGATGGCTGGGCACAGCCAGGCTATGTCAACGCAAGCACGAGCCTCGAAGGCCTCGACGCAAAGGCGCCGGGTGCCCGAACCACAATTTTGAGCCCGTTCGACCCGGTTTGCTGGAAGCGCGATCGAATCGAGCGGATGTTCGGCTTCGAGTACCGCATCGAGATTTACACCCCCGAGCCGAAGCGCCAGTTTGGCTATTACACGCTACCGATTTTGCACAATCGCGACCTTGTTGGCCGCATCGACCTGAAAAGCGATCGCCATGGTCGACAGCTTTTGGCGCAGGCATCTTGGCATGAGGCAAAGTTGAACGATCGCGGAGTTGCTTCGTTGGCCAAGGCGCTGAACAAGCACCTAAAAGAGGTTCAAAGCTGGCAGGGGTTGAACGAAACCGTTGTCATGCCAAAAGGTAACCTGGCCGAACTGCTTGGCTAACCGCGCGCCGCTCATGCCGCACAGATGCTCAAACTAGAACTTGTTGCCAATCTGCATGATTCGAGCGATGCGCTTAGGAATCGGCGGGTGGGTCGAGAACATACGCTCGACCATTCCCGGCTTCATTGGGTCGCTGATATACATGTGGGCCATCGAAGAGGATGCTCGACGCATCGGCTTTCCATAGGTGCCGAGTTTGTGCAGCGCCCGCGCCAAGCCATCGGGGTAACGTGTCGACTCAACTCCGGTTGCGTCGGCCAGGTACTCGCGCTGACGCGAAACGGCCGCGCTCACCAGTGGGCCGATTAAAAACGCCACGATGCTTCCGACAACACCGACCAACAGCAGAATCAATCCGAGTTGGTTGTTGTTATTGTTGCGACTGCTCGAACCGTGGTTCGCCCAAAAAGCCATACGAAGAGCAAAGTCGGCCAGAATGCCGATTGCGCTGATCAAACCAAACACCAGCGTCGAGACGCGAATGTCATAGTTCTTCACGTGCCCCATCTCGTGCGCCATGACACCTTCGAGTTCTTGGTCATCCATGATGTCGAGCAGTCCTGAAGTTGCTGCAACGACAGCGTGCTTAGGGTCGCGACCGGTTGCAAAGGCGTTCGGAGCCTCATCTGGAATGATGTAAACCTTCGGCATGGGCATGCCCTCGCGAATCGCGAGGTTCTCGACTGTGTTCCAGAGCCTTGGATTATCGGCTTTGGATATCTGTATCGCGCCAGACATCGCAATGGCGATGCTCGAAGCCGCGTAGTACTGAAAAACGGTATAGAGGCCAACAAAAATCAGAATCGGAATAACGCTAGATCCGTTGCCAGAGGCAACTCCCCAGGCATAAGCCAGTCCTCCGAGCAGAGCAACAAACAAGCCAATAATGATGATGGTGTTTCGTTTATTTGCAGCAATCGCCGAATACATCGATGACTTACCGTTCTTCTCTTGTTGGTTCGGGCAAAGAGTTTAGAACTTGACCTGTGGCGGTTCTGCGATGGCGCTTGGGTCAACAACCTCGAAGTATTCGCGAGGTTTGAAACCGAAACCACCGAAGATTACCTGCGGAAACTGCTTGACCTTGATGTTGAGTTCGCGAGCGCCACCGTTATAGAAACGGCGGGCGGCCATGATCTTGTCTTCGGTGTCGCTGAGCTCTGCCTGAAGCGACAAAAAGTTCTGGTTTGCCTGAAGCTGAGGGTATGCCTCGGCCACTGCGAACAAGCTCTTAAGCGCGCCTTCAAAACCGGCATCTGCAGCAGCAGCAGCAGCTGGGCTGGCCAGTGCAGCTGGCGAAACGGTTGCGGCACGAGCCTTGGTTACGTTTTCGAAAACCTCTTTTTCGTGGGTTGCATAACCCTTGACGGTCTCGATGATGTTCGGAATCAGGTCGGCACGACGCTTGAGCTGAACGGTGATGTCGCTCCACGCCTCGTTCACGCGTTCGTTCAAGGTGACTAGGCCGTTATAGGTTGCCCAGACCCAGAGTCCGAGCAAAGCAACTACCGCAATCGCGATCCAGATTTCCATGTTTCTCCTCGTTGGCGGTCAAACGCCGCCTTCGGCTTAACTCTAAAACGGCGGATGCTGCATCCGAGCGTTTTTCAGCATTCACACAGCAACGCCTCAGGCGAACAAAGCTCACGGTGCCCCTTGTGGGACTCGAACCCACACTGTGACGATTTTAAGTCGTCTGCCTCTGCCATTGGGCTAAAGGGGCGAAAAAGCGAAAGGGCCCAGATTGCTCTGAGCCCTTCCAAGATAGTGCGTTACTTCTTTGGCTTGGCGGCCCAAGTTTCGAATGATAATCGCGGTGACTTGTTCGCAGCCGTCGAAACAATGTCGCGGCGTAGCAAGAAGTTGAAAATCCAACCGGCGAAGACGCGAATCTTGCGCTCCC
>WLFI01000088.1 GCA_009703845.1 Actinomycetota bacterium | reverse complement strand
CGCACGACATAGCCAGCAACCCAGATGCGCTCCGACTCTTCGTCACGAGTATTCACACCGGTGTTTCCAATGTGCGGGGCCGTTTGTACCACGATTTGGCCGGCGTAGGAGGGGTCGGTAAGTGTTTCCTGGTAACCGGTCATGCCAGTGGCGAAAACGATTTCACCAGTTGTTGAACCCGAAGCTCCGTAACCGAATCCCGTGAACGACCTGCCGTCTTCGAGTAGAAGAATTGCTTTGTTCAAAACGCTCCCTATTTCGCTAGTTTCGAATCGCGCACGCTGAAGGTGCCGCGATAAATTGTGTGGATTACTGTTCCAGGCAGCTCGATGCCCTCAAAAGGTTGATTGCTGCTCTTACTGGCTCCCCCGCCAGAGATAACTCGAGTCGTTCTGGGGTTTATGACGGCGATGTTCGCAACGTTGCCGACTTCGAGTTTTTGTCCCTGGCTCTCTAACCTAGAGATGGCCGCAGGATTCACTGACATAACTTCGCTGAATCGTTGCCAGTTACTAGCACCAGAGTCGATGAGCACCAACTGCGCTACCGAAGCTGCTGTCTCTAGGCCTAGCATTCCAAACGCTGCCGCAGACCACTCGCATTCTTTTGATTCAACCGGATGCGGTGCGTGATCTGTTGCGACAATGTCGATGGTTCCATCAACCAGAGCCTCGCGCAGAGCCTTGACATCCGCATCCGTTCTAAGCGGTGGATTCACCTTGTAGACGGGGTTATAAGTTCGAGCTAATTCATCGGTCAGAAGAAGGTGGTGAGGTGTCACCTCAGCCGTAACCTTGATGCCGCGTTGCTTAGCCCAACGGATGATCTCAACAGAACCGGCGGTCGACAGGTGACAAATGTGTAGACGACTCCCGGTTGCCTCTGCCAACAAAACATCTCTGGCGATGATTGATTCTTCTGCCACCGAAGGCCAGCCAGCGAGTCCGAGCTCTGCTGACACGTTACCTTCGTGCATCTGCGAGTTCTCGGTGAGGCGCGGCTCTTGAGCGTGTTGGGCAATGACGCCGTCGAAAGATTTCACGTAGGCAAGCGCGCGTCGCATCAGGAGCGGATCTGAGACGCATTTGCCGTCATCGCTAAAGATGGTGACTTTTGCCCGTGAATTCGCCATTGCACCGAGCTCGGCGAGGCGTTCGCCACCGAGACCCACAGTTACGGCGCCAATTGGCTGAACTTGCACGAGACCCGCTTCGTCGCCAAGTGATTTGATCTGCTCGACCACACCAGCTGTATCGGCAACTGGCATGGTGTTAGCCATTGCGTGCACGGCTGTGAAACCACCTAGCGCCGCGGCTCGAGAGCCGCTCAAGACCGTCTCTGATTGCTCAAAACCAGGTTCGCGAAGGTGGGTGTGCAGATCAACGAAGCCAGGAAGGGCAACCAAACCCTTTGCGTCGATTTGCTCGCCGATTTTCTGGTCACCGATGAACTTAATGACTCCATCAGTCACGCCAATGTTGGCCACTGAACCATCAGCCAGCGTTGCGTTTACAAGGGTGAACTCACTCATTTTCGCCTCCCGAAAGTAGGTGGTAAAGCACGGCCATTCGCACACTAACTCCGTTGGCAACCTGTTTTAGGACCAGCGAATTCTTTGAATCTGCCGCAGCAGCATCGATTTCTAGGCCGCGGTTCATAGGTCCTGGGTGCATGACAAATGTGTTCGAGCCAAGAAGTGCTAGGCGATCGGCATTCAAGCCCCAAATACGCGCATACTCTCGTTCGCTAGGAAAGAATCCCGCAGTCATTCGCTCAAGTTGTACGCGCAACATCATGACGGCATCCAACTTGAATGTGGCGATAGCGTCATCTAGCGAATATGAGTACCCATCTGCCTGGCTGATCAGCGCACTTGGCAAAAGCGTTGGTGGACCAACTAAATAGACTTTCGCGCCCAGCTTTTTCAGCAGAACAAGGTTGCTTCTTGCAACTCGGCTGTGGGCAATGTCTCCGACTATCGCAACGGCTACCCCGTCGAGACCTTTGCCCCGTGCATCCGCGTGAATTGCGCTGCGAAGAGTGAATGCGTCGAGTAACGCTTGGGTCGGATGCTCGTGAGTGCCGTCCCCGGCATTGATGACCGAACCCTTCACCCAGCCACTATTGGCAAGCATGTGGGCTGCACCGGAGGCGTGGTGCCTGATCACGACGGCGTCGGCTCCGATAGCCTCTAGTGTTTGTGCGGTGTCTTTGAGGCTCTCACCCTTGCTCACGCTCGAACCCTTGGCAGCAAAGTTGATTACGTCTGCAGATAGACGTTTGGCGGCAACTTCAAAGCTAATTCTTGTTCTGGTCGAATCTTCGAAGAAAAGATTCACGACAGTTTTACCGCGCAGAGTAGGTAGCTTTTTAATGTCTCGGTCGTTCACTTCAGACATCTCGAGTGAGGTGTCAAGAATGGCGATTGCCGCTTCGCGACTTAGGTCGGAGACGCTAACTAGGTGCTTCATGCCTCGATCACCACTTCATTCTCGGTATCTGACTCGGTTAGCAGCACTCTGATGCGTTCATCACGCGATGTCGGAAGGTTTTTGCCCACAAAGTCGGCTCGGATAGGAAGCTCACGGTGCCCCCGGTCGATCAGAACAGCAAGTCTCACGGCACTCGGCCTGCCGTAATCGCCTAAGGCATCTAGAGCCGCTCTAATGGTGCGCCCGCTGAAGAGAACATCGTCCACCAGAACCACGACTTTGCCATCTAGACCACCCGATGGAATCACGGTTTGTGCCGGGCTTCGGGTTGGCTTTGAGTCGAGGTCATCGCGGTGCATCGTGATGTCAAGGGTGCCGAGCACGGCATTGGTGTCGATGGCTTCGAATTTTGCGATGGTTTCGACGATTCGCTTAGCCAATACAGCTCCGCGAGTGGGTATGCCAAGAATGACTAGGTCTTGACTTCCTTGATTTGACTCGAGTATTTCATGGGAAATACGAGTAACAGCGCGATCGATGTCGCTACTGGTCAGAACGGTGCGTGAGGGCACTCGAACCTCCTTCTGCGCCTCACAGGACGCCATTTAAAGGATTTGTTATTGAAACTCTAGCAGAACGAAAAAGCTATAGCGCGGTCTTTGTGCTGGCGATTTTCTGAAGTAGACCGTTTATGAACCCTGGTGAATCATCGGTTGAGTATTCTTTGGCCAATTCAACGGCTTCGTTTACAGCCACTGCATCTGGGATGTCCTCGTTGAAAACAATCTCCCAAGTTGCCACTCGCATGATGGCTCGGTCGACAGCAGGCATGCGGTCGATAGACCAGCCCTGAGAGTAGGCCTCTAGATAAGCATCCACTTCGTCTCGGTGTGCGTCGAAACCAGTGACAATCTCGGATGCGTAGCCAAAGATCTCGTCTTGATTCTGGCGATCGGCGTTGGCGTCTTTGGCCTCGGTCAACGTAGCCATTGGACTGACACCGCGCAGGTCGGCGGCGAAAAGAGCGTCAACCGCCCGTTTTCTTGATTTTGTGCGTGAGCTCAACTTAGTCGTTCACACGGCCCAGGTAGTCCCCGGTTCTGGTGTCGATGCGCACCTTGGTGCCATTTTCAAGAAACAGAGGAACCTGAATTTGAAGACCCGTCTCAACGGTTGCAGGCTTGGTGCCACCAGATGAGCGGTCTCCCTGAAGTCCTGGCTCGGTGTAGGTGACTTCTAGAACTACCGAAGCAGGAAGTTCAACATAGATCGGGTTGCCTTCGTGCATTGCCACGACTGCGTCCTGGTTTTCAAGCATGTAGTTGACGGCGTCACCAACGGTCTCTTCGCTCAAGCTCACCTGGTCGTAGGTTTCCTTGTCCATAAAAATGTAGCCAGAACCGTCGTTGTATAGGTAAGTCATGTCGCGCTTGTCGACATTGGCGGTTTCGACCTTGACACCAGCGTTGAATGTTCTGTCGACAACCTTGCCAGTCATGACATTTTTAAGCTTGGTGCGCACGAACGCAGCACCTTTACCCGGCTTGACGTGTTGAAACTCGACAACGGCCCAAAGTTGACCTTCGATGTTTAGCACGATTCCGTTTTTTAGATCGTTTGAAGTAGCCACAGATGCCTCACAAAATGTTTTGACCGCACTTCGGTCAACCTTGTCGAGTTTACCTTAGAGCGCTTGGTTTCAGATGGCTTGAATGGCGAGTTTGTAAGAGTCAGTACCGAATCCAGCTATCACACCGCTGGCAACCGCCGAGATAACACTCTTGTGTCTGAACTCTTCACGAGCGTGCGGATTGCTGATGTGCACCTCGATTAGCTTCAAACCGGACTTTGTTACCAACGCTGCTGCATCGGCAAGTGCGTAAGAGTAGTGCGTGAAGGCGGCCGGGTTTAGAACAACCGGCATACGTGCATCCACTGCCTCGTGCAGCCAACTAATTAATTGAGCTTCGCTGTCTGTCTGACGAACATCGGCACTGTGCCCGTGTTCTTTCGCAAACGCCTCAAGTTCGCCGACTAACTGCTCGTAGTTCATCGAGCCATAGATTTCAGGCTCGCGACTACCGAGACGCCCGAGGTTTGGTCCGTTTAAAACAAGGATGCTGGCCATGGGTATAGATTACCGCCTAGTTACAGATCTCTTGATAGGCAGCGAAGAGCAACTCGGGAGCCGGGGCGGTCATAAT
>WLFI01000087.1 GCA_009703845.1 Actinomycetota bacterium | reverse complement strand
GCGTTAGCCATCTTCTTGCCTAATCTCGGGTGGGTTTGAGACGTCGAACTATTCGTTCGAGAGCTGGTCGCCGCAACGGTAGAAGCCGGTCACGAGGTTGTCTATGGCCTGCTTGGCGTTATCTTTCACCGGGCCTAGGGCATAAACCGCGAAGAGCAGATTAGTTCCATCTTTCGCCGAGATGATTCCAGCCAGGGTGTAACCGTTGTTGATCCAACCTGTTTTTGCGCGAACCTTGCCCACAGCATCCGCGTTGTCACCCTTGAAGCGGGTCGCCAAAGAGCCGGTTTCGCCAGCGCTTGGCAGACCTTCGTTGATGATCTCGAAATCGCCCCAGCCATCGAGCACCATTTGCATGAGCTTGGCCACGAAAGTTGGCGACACAGCGTTGAGCGCCGAAAGCCCCGAGCCATCTTTGATCACCAGCGAGCTAGTGTCGAGGTTGGTGCTGGCCAATGCCTTCTTGAACGCGATGCCGATCGAGGCGAATGAACCGTCGTAGCCCTGGTTTAGAGCTACCAAGCGGGCCAGATACTCGGCTTCGGTGTTATCTGACTTTTGAAGCATGTGGCGAATCCACTTGTCGATGGTTTGTGACGAAACCTTGGCGATTTCAACCGCGCCAGCGGGCAGCTCGCCTTCGACCACCGTCGCTCCGGTGGCAATCGTGCCTAGAGCCTTCTTAAACTTGGCACCGGCGTTGGCAACGGGCTTGGTTGTGCGCGGTGAAGTTTCTGACGCGGGCGCCTTGCGGTCGCCATCTACCTGAAGGGCAGTAACTTCGCTCATGTAACCCTGGGTCTGCTCGCTTCTCGCCCACGAAGATTCCCACTTGGATGCTGCGCCGCCGCCAGCGAAAAGCGTCGAGTCGAGCACAATGTTGTTCACGGTTACCCCATTGGCAACGGCCCACTCGTTGACCTTGAGGGCTAGCGTGCTTAGCTTTGGAGCGTTCGCATAGACCGACTGCTGCCCCGCCGGCAGTGCCGAGAGAGTTGGGTCGCCAGCGCCCACGAGAATCACGGTGCCAGGGTTTGCCGGATCGGCATAAACCTTAGTTTCAACGACAAAGTTTGGGCCGAGCGTCTGCAGCGCAGCGGCAGCGGTCAGAACCTTCATCACCGAGGCGGTTGCCGCCGGAACATTGGCGTTGCGGTCAAAAAGAACTTCGTTTGTGCCGGCCTTAAGCACCACTGCAGATAGGTTGCCAAGTTCTGGCACGGTTGCTAGATCGGCGACCGAACATGCCCTCGCATTGCTGGCCGAAGCGCTCGGCGTTGCGCTCTGCGTGGCAGAGGCCGAAGGCGAACTGGTTGGGTTTGATATAGAAGAACCGAACGAAGACCCGACGATCAACAAAATTAGCGCGAGCAAACCACTTGCAGACCCAATTGCCACCTGCTTAAAGTAGGCAAAACGTGGTTTGTTCTCGGTCACTGTCGCTCCTCGATTAGGCATACCGCTGGGCTATAAATCACTCGGATGCAAGCAAGCAAAGCCCCTACGTCCGATTTTAGTCGCGCTGGCTGGGCGTAGGCTTGAGTTATGAAGTTCACACAACGTCTAACTGTCGCCGCGGCCGCAATTGCTTTAGCTTTTGGCCTAAACCTTGTGCCAGCATCCGTTGCATTTGCCCACTCTGACTTGCAAAGCACCTCTCCGCTAGCAGGCGAAACCGTCGAAGCCGGGCGCATCGATGTCACCCTGAAGTTCAACGAAGAGCTTCTCACCGGTGAGGGTTCGGGGGCGGTTATTTCGGTGATTGGGCCGGTTGAGGCCGAGGCAACCGAGCATTCAGACGGGTGCGTTGACGCGATTCGTGGCTCGCTGGTTGTCGAAGGTGTTTCGCTAGACCAGCCGGGCACATATGAGGTCAACTGGCGCGTGGTTGCAGCCGACGGTCATCCGCTAGAAGGCCTTTTTGAGTTCACGGTTGAGAACACCACCGGTTATGAAGCGGCCGGCGTTGGCACTTGCGAGAACTCACTGCTGGGTGAGCCAAAGACTACAAACGAGAACACCGGTGGATTGCCATCATCGGTTCCAATCACGCCCGAAGAAGGTTTGATCGGTGGCCTCGTGGTTATTACGCTGATGGCCGTTGGTGGCGCTTTTCTGTTGCGCAAGCAAGAGCGCCGACTCACCGAGTCACAAGAGCGCGATAAAGAAAAATACCGAGGCGAGCTTTAGCAAACTGCTTGCTCGAAGTGCTGGCTAGCCGTTCGGACGAACCAGCTTGTCAACGTCACCCAATATGGCCTCAAACTCGGCCTCGCTCATCAGCGCAAGTTCTTGAACTACCTGGCGAACGGTCTTGTCTTCTGCCTGAGCTTTTTGCGCAACGGCCGTTGCGTTCTCATAACCCAGCATCGGTGATAGGGCTGTAACCAAACCAATCGAGCGTTCAACGTCGCGACGCATTTTGGGCACATTTGCAGTTATATCTTTCACGCACAGGTCGGCGAGAACATAGCAGGCCTGTCGCAACTGCGTGATTCCCATCATCAGCGCTCGACACATGATCGGTTCGAAGGCGTTGAGCTGAAGCTGACCCGCTTCTGCAGCCATAGTCACCGTGATGTCGTAGCCAATCATCGCAAAAGCAACCTGGTTGACCACCTCGGGAATCACGGGGTTTACCTTGCCCGGCATGATCGATGAACCAGCCTGTCGGGGCGGCAAATTAATCTCGCCAAAACCAGCTCGAGGTCCACTCGATAGCAGGCGCAGGTCGTTCGAGGTTTTGCTCAGCTTCACGGCAACGCGCTTGAGCACGCCAGAGACCATAACAAAAACACCAGCGTCTTGGGTGGCCTCAACCATGTCTTCGGCAACCACAAAAGGAATACCGGTAAGTTTCGAAAGGTTCTGGCAAGCCAGAGCCGAGTATCCCTTCGGGGCATTTAGCTGCGTGCCAATCGCAGTGCCACCAATGTTGATTTCGCAGAGTAGCGGAATCACGTCGCGCAGACGATCTTCGTCTTCCATCGTCATGCGGGCGAAGGTGGCGAACTCCATGCCAAGTGTCATCGGCACGGCATCTTGCAGCTGGGTGCGACCCATCTTGATGATGTCTTTGAATTCCTCGGCTTTGCCGCCAAAAGCCCCGCGAAGGTGAGCCATGGCCGTGACTAACTCGCGCAACTCAAGAATCAGGGCAACTTTAAGCGCCGTTGGGTAAACATCGTTGGTCGACTGCGACATGTTCACGTGGTTGAGCGGGTGGCAATGCACGTAGTCGCCCTTCTCGTGACCCATGATCTCGAGGGCTCGGTTGGCGATAACCTCGTTGGCGTTCATGTTGGTGCTGGTGCCCGCCCCGCCCTGAATCGCGTCGACGATGAATTGCGAATCGAATTTTCCCTCGGCGACTTCGCCGCAGGCAGCCACAATGGCGTCACGGATGCTCGGCTCGAGCTCGCCGACCGAACAGTTTGCCTCGGCCGCCGCTTGCTTCACCAACGCAAGCGCACGAATCAGGCTTCGGTAATGCCCGATGGGCACCCCTGAGATTGGAAAGTTTTCGGCCGCTCGGCCCGTGTGAACGCCCCAGTAGGCGTGGCTCGGCACTTCGAAATTGCCGAGAAGATCATGTTCTAGCCTCATTGCTGACATGCCTTCAGTCTGGCACGAAAAACGTTTGTAGCCAAACGACACGGGCGGGTGAGTTGCGCGGCCCACTCGCCCGCGACCAGCACGAAACAAAAAAGTGCCCGGCCAATTCGACCGGGCACTTTTCTTGCATAACCTTTACGACAAAATGTCGGCAGCCAAATCGCGCTTGCTCTTGGTTGCGGCCGCAACCACAAAACCAATAACAGCGGCGATGAATGGCGAGAGCACAAAAGCCCAACCCATTGGCGAGAGCATCCATGCCGATTCTGGCAAGGTTGGGTCTACACCCTCAGCCGCAAGGTTGCCTAGCAGGTTGAAACGGCTCATCAATAGATAGAGACCGAACGCAAGCCCAACTGCCGAAAGCAGTGGAGCAATCGTCGACTTCCAGACATTGAAAGTTCCGTCTTTGCGAAGGTAGACCATGATGGCAATGCTCACCAAAACTTCGACAAACATGATTGCAACCGCGGTGATGGCGCTCATCCAGGTGAAGAGGTTTCCGATGCCATCTAGCCCTGCAGCGGCAAAACCAAGCATGATGACTAGGGCAAGAACAGAAGTCAAGATGACTCCGTTCTGAGGAGCACCGCTACCGTTGGTCTTACCGAAGGCTGCTGGTAGCACGCCACCACGGCCCATAGCAAAGAAGTAGCGAGAGATCGCGTTTTGGAAAGCCAAGATACCCGCGAAGCAGCTGGTTAGCACCAGGTAGCCCATGATGGTCGACATCCAGGTTCCACCGAGCGAAACATCTGCCATGTGCTGTAGCACGCCGGCTGGGTTGGTTAGACCAACGGCTGGGTCAAGAGCGCCAAACTCGGCAATGTAGCCATAAAGGCCTTCTTGAAGACCTTCTGGTCCGGCTGGGTTGCTGTAGCTCGCCATCGCCGTCGACATTGCCAACGAGACAACAGCGAACAAACCGGTGATGAGACCGATTGCCCAGTAGGTTGCCTTGGCGACCGAACGCTTAGGGTCTTTTGACTCTTCGCCATAGATCGCGGTTGCTTCAAAACCAATGAATGATGCGAAGGC
>WLFI01000086.1 GCA_009703845.1 Actinomycetota bacterium | reverse complement strand
GTGGCATCGCCCTGGCCAACATCGCACGAAACCACCTGCCAGTCGGTGCCTGGCCAACTTTGAGATCTGGCCACGGCGGAGCCCGAAAACGAAACGAAGGCGAGGGCAACTAGAGCGATAGCCGCGATGGCTTGTTTGCGCATCCGAGAAATGATCATGAGGCTGATTGCGGTCACAGTAACCACCATGAGCACGACGCCCAAGAACCCCTCTGGCCACCAGAGTGTGGCGGCCGGTAAGAGCGCAAGATTGCTTATCAATTCGATGCCACAGGCGACAAACGAAGCCAACCAGTAGAGCAGAGCAGCTAGGGGTGGGAAAACTATTGCGACAACTAGGGCCAGAATTCCAAGCACCGTGATTGGTGCAACCAATGGCTCAGCCAACAGATTGGCGACAATCGAGTAGGTGGGCAAGCCCCCGGAAAGATTAACCAACATCGGCAAACACCAAAGTTGAGCTGACACCACAACTGCTAAGGCCAATGCAAAACCGGCGGGCATGCGAGCGGACAATTTTTTGTAGAGAGTCGGGGCGATAAGCAAAATGGCTGCCGTGGCCACGACCGACAACCAAAAGCCAAGGCTCGTCACCATGCTGGGCCAGAGACTCAAGACTAGAATCACGGCCCAAGAGAGAGCGACCGTTGGTGGCACTCTTCGACCGGCGAAAGCGCAAAGCAAAACCACAGATGCCATCACTGCTGCCCGAATAACCGAAGGTTCAAACCCGACCACGGCCACATAGAGCGCCAGCGCGACAAGAGAAAGTGTGAGTGTGACAAATCGACGGCTACCTGCTCGCCTAAGAAGTAGAAATACGCCACCAATCACAATGGCGCAGTTTGCGCCAGAAACTGCGGTGAGGTGGGTAAGCGAGAGGGTTTTCATTCGAGTGAGCATCTGACCCGACAGTGCCGAATCGTCGCCGATGGCAAGCCCCGCAACCAACGCGCCCGAGTCTGGGGTAATCGATTTGGCAGTTGCGGCAAAGTTTTCGCGAAGTGATTCAAGCCAATTCTTCTGTTGGGCGAGAGTCTCCAGTGAAGCCGTCTGTACCAGTGCAAATTTTGGTGAATCGCGATGACTGGGTTTGAGACGAAATAAACCTTTGAAACGTTGACCGACTTTGAGTGCGTTCCGAATGTCATCTTTGAAAACCACAGACGCTGTGAAGGTTGGCAAGTTCACTGTGGTTACTTCGCCGAATACTTGAAAGCGGTCGACGCGGGTCACTCGAACAATGCAATCAACGGTCGAGTAGGCCTGAGCCACTGCGACAACTTCGACGGGTGAGCTAGCTGTCTCGGCCGTTGAGGCGCTTGCGCCGGCGAATGAAAACAGCAGTGCCAGGCCGACAACCAGGGTCATTGATGCGCTTGCTGCCATAGGCCTGAGTTTCATCGAAACCGCGGCCGAGAAGGCCAAAACTGCTATTGAGATGAGTGTTTTGGTCCAAGGTTCGGAAACCATGCTCTGAGCCAGCAACTCGATCGATAGCGCACCAGCCCAAATAAACGGAATCAAAGCGCAACCTTGCTCTGGATGCCGGCAAACAATTTATCGCCGATGCCACCCACCTCAAGAAGATCTTCGAGTGATTTGAAGCCCCCATTGGCACTTCGCCAATCGATGATTCGTTGGGCCAAGGTTGGACCAACCCCCGGCAATTCTTCTAGTTCGCTCTGTGTTGCGCGATTCAAACTAATCAAAGTTCCAGCCATTGAGCCAGTCGAGGCAGATGTTGTTGAAGTGGTGGAGGTAGCCGGACTCACCTTTTCGAACACCAAAAGCTGCTCACCATCAGAAACCAAACGAGCTAGATTAACGCTGGCCTGATCGGCTTTTTTGGTGAAACCACCAGCCATAGCGACGATATCGAAAACCCGTGAACCAACTTCGGCCGCATAGACACCGGGTTTGGCAACAGCCCCAGTCACATGCACAAAAATACCTGTGTTCGCTGAAACGTCGGCATCAAGACCAGCTTCGGGTTCGGCATACAGCGAGGGCGTTGGTTCGATAACTTGAGTGGGCGGAACGCCAGAGTTGAACCATCCGAGTGCAAAAACGAAAGCCACTATCGGTGCGATTAGCGCGATTCGAGATGCTTTGTCGCCAGCCTTAGCCTTCGATAGAAGCTCTCGAATTCGATTCACATGGCGAAACTAAGCCATCTGGCAAGCGCGAAGCGGCCTCGCCCGATAACTGTGGAAAACGGCTACTTGGTGGCGATGTTCACGAGTTTTGGTTCTCGAACGATTACGGCAGCAATCTCTCGGTCACCAATTGAGCGCTTCACTGCATCCGAGCTCATGGCCAACTCGCGCAGGTCATCTGCCGAAATGTTGGTGGCTACTTCGAACTTGTCACGAACCTTGCCGTCAACCTGAACCACGGCAACGATCGAGCTCTCAACAACGAGTGACAGATCTGCCTCAGGCAGACCAGCCAAGGCTACTGGCGCTTGGTGACCGAGCTTGCTCCACATGTCTTCAGCGGTGTATGGCGAGAAGAGTGAAAGTGCCTTGGCAACGACCTCAGCGGCCTCACGCACGGCGGGGTCGGTTGGCCCAGCTGCACCATCGATGGTCTTGCGAAGCGCATTGACCAGCTCCATAACCTTGGCGACACCAACGTTGAACTTGAAGTTTTCGATTAGCGGCCCGAAGTCGCGCAAGAAAGAGTGGGTCGCTTTGCGCAGAGTAGCATCGCCCTTCGAGAAATCGACGCCCACTTCGCTTCGAACATCGTTGGCGGTTCTCCAGGCACGGGCCAAGAATTTTGCAGAACCCGATGGCGAAACATCCGCCCAGTCAATGTCGTCTTCTGGCGGACCAGCGAAAGCCATGGTCAAACGGATGGCGTCAACACCGTGCTCGTCTAGCTGGTCGCTGAGGGCAACTAGGTTTCCGCGCGATTTCGACATGGCCGAACCGTTCATCAAAACCATGCCCTGGTTAAGCAACCTGGTGAATGGCTCTTCGAAATCAATCATTCCCATGTCGTGAAGCGCCTTGGTGAAAAAGCGCGCATAAAGAAGGTGCAAAATTGCGTGGGTTACGCCACCGACGTACTGATCGACCGGTGCCCAGCGAGCCGCCTCTTCTTTCGGAAAAGGCACTTCTTCGCTGTTCGGCGACAAGAAACGCAAGAAATACCAGGATGAATCAACAAAAGTATCCATGGTGTCTGAGTCGCGCTTCGCGGCCGCTCCACACTTCGGGCAAGCAACGTTTACCCAGTCTTCGGCGGCGCCTAGCGGAGAAGAGCCCTTTGGCTTGAGATCGAGCCCAGCAGCAGAAGGAAGTTCAACCGGCAGTTGTTCGGCGGGAACAGGAACCTCGCCACAGGCATCACAGTGGATGATCGGAATCGGGGTTCCCCAATAACGCTGACGTGAAATCAACCAGTCGCGAAGTCTGAAGTTTTTAGCGAGCTTTGCCTTGCCCGAGGTTTCTAGGTGCGCGGTGATTGCCTTGATGGCGTCGGCCTTTGGCAGGCCGTTGAAATCGCCAGAGTTGACCAAAACACCTTCGGAGGTGGTGGCAACCTTGGTTACCGATGGGTCGTCTTCGCCGGTGTCGACCACGGTGCGAACATCCAAGTTGAATTTGACTGCGAAAGCCATGTCTCGGTCGTCGTGAGCAGGCACGGCCATGATTGCGCCGGTTCCGTAGTCAGACAGCACATAGTCAGCAGCCCAGATTGGCAGACGCTCGCCGTTGACCGGGTTGATCGCGAACCGGTCTAGAAAAACGCCGGTCTTTTCACGATCGGTGGCAAGGCGGTCGATGTCGTTCGACTTCTTTACGTCGTCAAGGTAAGCCTGGAAAGCCATGCGAACCTCTGGGGTTGAACCCGAAGCCAGCTCGGCAGCCAAGTCGCTGTCTGGTGCGACAACCATGAAGGTTGCGCCGAACAGAGTGTCTGGACGAGTGGTGAAAACGGTAACTGGCGCGGTGCGGCCTTCGATTTCGAAGTCAACTTCGGCACCGTGCGAGCGGCCGATCCAGTTGCGCTGCATGGTGAGCACCTTCGAAGGCCAGTTGCCCTCGAGAGTGTCTAGGTCGTCTAGTAGGCGGTCGGCATACTCGGTGACCTTGAAGTACCACTGAGTCAGTGCCTTCTTGGTGACTACGCTGTCGCAGCGTTCGCAGAGGCCTTGAACAACCTGCTCGTTCGCTAGAACCGTCTGGCATGAAGGGCACCAGTTGACGTTCGAGTTCTTTCGGTAAGCAAGACCACGCTTGTAGAACTCAAGAAACAGCCACTGGTTCCAGCGGTAATAGATCGGGTCGCAGGTTTGAAGCACGCGGTCCCAGTCGAAAGAACAGGCGTAACGACGCATCGAAGACTTTTGCTGCTCGATGTTTTCGTAGGTCCAGCCACGTGGGTCGAGGCCACGCTTGATTGCTGCGTTTTCTGCCGGCAGGCCGAAGGCATCCCAGCCGATTGGGTGAAGAACGTTGAAACCCTTTTGGGCCCAGTAACGAGAGATGACGTCACCCAGGGCATAAGCCTCGGCGTGACCCATGTGCAGATCGCCCGATGGGTAAGGGAACATGTCGAGAACGTACTTGGTCGGGCGGGTGTCGTCGGCGAGGCCAGAGTTGAATGGCTTGATGTCATCCCAAATAGGTAGCCATTTGTCTTGAATAGCGACGAT
>WLFI01000085.1 GCA_009703845.1 Actinomycetota bacterium | reverse complement strand
TCGTTTGGAGTATCGGCAACGTCGGCGAGAATGGCGCGGCCGTTGGTCGGAGCAAGTTTGGCGTAGTTGCGACTGGTATAGCCGAAGGCATCCGCTGATTTTTCAACGCCGATAACCTGCGAGTTGGGAATCTCGGTGGCGATGGCTAGGCCGATGGCACCTGAACCGGCACATAGGTCGAACACGATTGGCTCGGCAGTGGCACAGGCCTTGACCGCGTCGATGGCTAGGCCGGTGACCCACTCGGTTTCTGGGCGAGGCACGAAAACGCCCTTGCCAACTTCGAGGGTGATGTTGCGAAAGTGAGCGACTCCGGTTAGGTGCTGCAGTGGCTCTCGGGCGGCGCGGCGGGCAGCCAAACCTTCAAACTGCAGAGTTTGCGCTACGTCGAACGCTATCGAGTCGGTGATCAGACCACTTTGCAGTTCGCCACGGCTGATGCCGAGCATCCACGCGGCTAAAAGTTCGGCGTCGACTCGAGGGGTTTCGATGCCAGCCTCGGTGAAGGCGGCTTCGGCGAGGTCGAGCAAACGTGCCAGCGACATCGGCTACTTGTTTCCGAGTGCCGCCAGACGAGCTTCTTCGTCAACGGTGATTGCCGACTGAACTACCGGCTCAAGCGCGCCATCCATGACCTGGTCAAGGTTGTACGACTTGTAACCGGTGCGGTGATCGGCGATGCGGTTTTCTGGAAAGTTGTAGGTGCGAATTCGCTCTGAGCGGTCGACCGAACGAACCTGCGACTTGCGGGCAGCGCTCTGCTCGGCGTCGATCGCCTCTTGCTGGGCGGCGAGGATGCGCGCTCGCAGCACTCGCATGGCAGCTTCGCGGTTCTGCAGCTGAGACTTTTCGTTCTGCATCGCCACAGTGATTCCGGTTGGAAGGTGGGTGATGCGAACTGCAGAGTCGGTGGTGTTTACCGACTGACCACCAGGGCCAGATGAACGGTAGACATCGATGCGAAGGTCGTTTTGGCTAATCTCGACTTCTTCAGGCTCATCCACTTCTGGAAAGACCAGCACGCCGGCGGCCGAGGTGTGAATGCGGCCCTGAGTTTCGGTAACCGGAACGCGCTGAACGCGATGCACGCCACCTTCGTACTTCAGGTGCGCCCACACGCCCTGGGCGGGATCGGTGGTGTTTGACTTGATCGCCAGCTGAACATCCTTGTAGCCACCGAGGTCGCTCTCGTTTTTGTCGAGAATCTCGGTCTTCCAACCCTTTGAGTTGGAGTACTGGATGTACATGCGAAGTAGGTCGGCGGCGAACAGTGCCGACTCGGCACCACCTTCACCAGCCTTGATTTCCATGATTACGTCACGGCCATCGTCTGGGTCACGAGGAATCAGAAGGCGACGAAGCTTTTCGGTGTTGGCCACCAACTTCTCTTCGAGACTTGGCACCTCTGCGGCGAATGACTCGTCTTCTTTGGCAAACTCTTTGGCTGCGGCGAGATCATCGCGCAGTTCGTTGACACCGTTGTAGGCGGCAACGATTGCGCTAAGTTCGGCGTAGCGTCGGTTTAGCTTCTTGGCGAGAGCCGGGTTGGCGTGAACCGCGGAGTCAGAGAGTTGCTCTTGAAGAGCCGCGTGTTCAGCCAGCAGGGGCTGGACTGAGTCAAGCATTTACTCTCCGTCTGAACCTGAAGGCACCGGCATCGACTTCTGAACCTGCATCAAGAACTCGACGTTGCTCGAGGTTTCTTTCAAACGGTTCAGCACGAGCTCGAGAGCCTGCTGCTGCTCTAGACCGGCAAGTGCGCGGCGAAGCTTCCAGATGATCTTGGTCTCGTCTGGAGCCATGAGCATCTCTTCGCGACGGGTACCCGAAGCGTTGACATCGACAGCCGGGAAGATGCGCTTGTCGGCGAGTGAACGCGACAGGCGAAGCTCCATGTTTCCGGTTCCCTTGAACTCTTCGAAGATAACTTCGTCCATCTTTGAACCGGTCTCAACGAGAGCGGTAGCAAGAATGGTGAGCGAGCCGCCATCTTCGATGTTGCGAGCAGCACCGAAGAAACGCTTTGGTGGATACAGAGCCGACGAGTCGACACCACCCGAGAGAATACGGCCCGAGGCAGGTGCGCTTAGGTTGTAGGCGCGACCCAGACGGGTGATCGAGTCGAGAAGAACGACAACGTCGTGACCGAGCTCAACCAAGCGCTTGGCGCGCTCGATAGCCAACTCGGCAACGGTGGTGTGGTCTTCGGCAGGGCGGTCGAAGGTTGAGGCAATGACCTCACCCTTTACGGTGCGCTGCATGTCGGTAACTTCTTCTGGACGCTCATCGACCAACACAACCATTAGGTGAACCTCTGGGTTGTTGGTTGCGATTGCGTTGGCAATGGCCTGAAGAACCAGGGTCTTACCTGCCTTTGGAGGCGAAACAATAAGACCGCGCTGGCCCTTACCGATTGGCGAAACCAAGTCGATGATACGAGTCGAGAGCTTGTTGGCCTCGGTCTCAAGACGCAGACGAGTCTGTGGGTAAAGCGGGGTCAACTTGCCGAACTCGACGCGGGCCTGAGCCTGCTCAATGGTTAGGCCGTTGACCGAGTCGATACGAACGATGGCGTTGAACTTTTGACGTCCAACTCCCTCGCCCTCGCGTGGCTGGCGAATAGCGCCGACCACAGCGTCACCCTTGCGCAGACCGTACTTCTTTACCTGGCCGAGTGAGACGTAAACGTCGTTCGGGCCCGGTAGGTAGCCGGTGGTGCGCACGAATGCGTAGTTGTCTAGAACATCGAGGATGCCGGCTACAGGAACTAGCACGTCATCTGGAGAGATTTCTGGCTCGGCTTCTTCGCGGTCGTTTACGTTGCCACCTCGACGGCGGTCGCCACGGTCACGGTAGCGGTTGCGGCCACGGCCACGGCCGCCGCCACGACGGTCATCGTCGAAGTCGCGGTCGTTATTGCGGTCACGGTTGCGGTTGTTGCCGCCATTGCTGTTGCGGTCACCGTTGTCGTCGCTTGAGTTGTTCGAGTTGTCGTTGCCACCCTCTGAACGCTCGCCACCGTTGTCACGGTTGCGGTCGCCGCGGTTGCGGTTGCGGTTGCGGTTACGGTCGCCGCCTCCGGTGCGCTCGCCCGAGTTTTCACCCGAGTTGTCGCCTTCGCTTGACCCGCTCGACTTAGGTGCGCTGTCGGCAGCTGGTGCTGAATCGGCCGGGGCCGAGTCGCTCTTGGCACGGCGGCGAGGTGCAGCCTTGGCTTCGGTGGTAGCTGGCGCGGCGGCTTCGATTGGCGCGCTGCCTGCTTCTGCGGTTACGCGACGTGAACGTCGAACCGGCTGGTCTTGGTTTTGGACTTCATCCATTTTTATTTAATAACTCTTTCTTGAGGTTTCGCGGAAGACGGTTTCTTGTTTAGAGGTAGTCCCGCTAACACGCCTTTTAGCGTGATCGCATCATTTGCGAGGATTTCACCAATCGCAGTCGGGGCTAGTGGCCGCCGTTACCTGCATTTGAATCTTGGTGCAACACAACAGTAGCACCTTTAAAGTCAACGGCAAGCAAAAGGGCACGCCATTGTGGAAACTTCTCGGCAGCCAATTTTGCTGCTCGGATGCGCTGACCGGGGTCGCTCGAGAGCACGAGCACCGACGGCCCAGCGCCCGAAACCACGGCGGCGTGACCGGCTTCGCGCATGGTGGCAACCATCTCTTCGGTTTCTGGCATGGCCGATGCGCGGTAGTCCTGGTGCAGGCGATCTTCGGTGGCGGCAAGCAAGAGTTCTGGGCTCTGGGTTAGTGCGGCGATTAGCAGGGCCGAGCGAGAAACGTTGAACACGGCGTCGTCGTGAGGCACCGACTCTGGCTGTAGCGAACGAGCAAGTGAGGTTGACATCTTGGTGGTTGGAATCAACTCGAGTGGTGAGACGCCACGGTGAACGAACAGCTTCTTGTGGTGAGGTCCGGTCTCGTCTTCCCAGGCGATGGTTAGACCACCGAATAGTGCAGGTGCCACGTTATCTGGGTGACCCTCAAGCTCGGTGGCCAGTTCGAGCAACTGCTGCGAGCTGATTTCGACGATGCCGGTTAGCAGCCCCTTGGCCGCGATGATGCCCGAAACCACGGCTGCGCCAGATGAGCCCATTCCTCGGCTGTGCGGAATATTGTTGTGCGCGGTCAGGCGCAGGTTCGGCATCGGCTGGCCAAACTTTGCAAAGGTGTGGGCAATCGAGCGAACCACCAGGTTGGTCTCATCGGTTGGCACTTCGCCAGCGCCCTCACCGATAACGTCAACGAAGGTTGGAGCCGAGACAACCTCTACGACGAGCTCGTCATAGAACGAAAGTGCCATGCCAAGCGTGTCGAAGCCCGGCCCAAGGTTTGCCGAGGTGGCAGGAACCTTTACCGTTACGCGACGACCGATTTCTAGCATCAGGCGAGCCCAAGCCTCTCGGCCACTTCGGCTGCATTGTTCGGAACGATGGTCGGAACGATCTCTTCGCCGGTTTCGGTCTTGAGCGCCCACATCGGGTCTTTCAATCCGTGGCCGGTAACGGTAACCACGATTACCGAGTCAGCCGGCACTTCTCCGGCGCGAGATTGCTTGAGTAGACCCGCGGCTCCGGTTGCAGACGACGGTTCGACGAACACGCCAACTTCTTGAGACAAGAAGCGGTGCATCCACAAGATTTCTGCGTCGGTGACCGAGCCGAACATACCGAGCGAACATTCGCGAGCGCTCAGGGCCAGCTCATAAGAGGCAGGGTTACCGATTCGAATC
>WLFI01000084.1 GCA_009703845.1 Actinomycetota bacterium | reverse complement strand
GGCCACCGAAAAGATGGAAAAGGCCGTAGAGGCCGCTAAAGACGACTTTGGCACCATTCGTACCGGTCGCGCAAACCCGGCCATGTTCCAGAAGATCATTGTTGACTACTACGGTACCGGCACTCCGCTCGGCAACCTAGCGAGCATCCAAGTGCTTGAAGCGCGTAGCCTGGCCATCACCCCTTATGACAAGGGCGCTCTCATGAACATCGAAAAAGCAATCAGGGATGTTCCGAACCTGGGTGCCCAACCAAACAACGACGGCACCGTGATTCGCGTAACCCTTCCAGACCTAACCGAAGACCGCCGCAAAGAATACGTCAAGCTGGCCAAGGCCAAGGCCGAAGATCACCGCGTTTCGGTGCGTAACATTCGTCGCAAGGGTAACGATGATCTAGCCGCTTTGAAGAAAGACGGCGCAGCTGGAGAAGACGAAATTGCCCGCGCCGAGAAAGAGCTCGACACGCTAACCAAAAACTTTGTTGACTCAATTGACAACGCACTAAAGCACAAAGAAGCCGAGTTGCTCGAGGTCTAATGTCACAAACTCAGAGCGCACCGGGGGAGCGAAGCCTTTCAAAGTCGATTTTCTATGGACTTTTGCTTGGTTTCGCGTTTTTGGGCTCGATTTTGTTTGTAAAAGCGCTGCTATTCGTGTTGCTCGCTGCTGCTGTGGCGGCTGGGGCTTGGGAGCTGTCGACGGCACTTCGTAAAGCTGGCTGGTACGTGCCGCGACTTCCAGTGATCTTTGGAACACTGGCGATTATGCCGGCCACCTTCTTCGGCGGTGCCGTGTGGCAATGGGGAATCACGGCCGCGATGATTTTCTTCTTAGTGCTATGGCGCACGGTACATCTGCTGTGGGAGAGACGCGAGTCAATAACTCAGTCATTCACGAAGTCGATGAGAGACTTCAGCGCTTCAGCCTTCGTGGTGATCTACTTGCCCCTAACCGCTTCTTTCACGATTTTGTTGCTCGCCCGTGATGACGGCGCTGGTTGGGTGATTCAGTTCGTGGTTCCGACGGCTCTCATCGATACGTTTGGTTATTTGGTGGGCCGCAAATTTGGCAAGACTCGTATTGCTCCCGGTGTGAGCCCCAAAAAATCGCTAGAGGGACTGGCAGCCAGCATTGTTGCGGGCGTGACTTCGTCGGTTCTACTCATGGTTTTCGTTCTCAAACACGACTGGTACTTCGGTCTGCTGAGCGCGGGTGTAATTCTTCTAGCGGCAGTGTTCGGAGACCTTGCCGAATCTCTCATCAAACGCGACCTAGGCGTAAAAGACATGTCGACCTGGTTGCCTGGTCACGGCGGCATGATGGACCGCCTCGATTCGATGTTGCCCGCCGGCCTCGTTATGTATCTGTTCGCGACACTGCTCTTTCCGATTAGTTAGGCGCAGCATCCATGTCGTTTCCTTTTCCACACGCCAAGCCGAACAAGCTCGGTTACAAGCCGTCAGACGTAGACGAATTCATTGCCGAGTCTCGTGACGTTTTTAACTCCAACCGAATCGATGAGATACCAAATATTCGCGAGAAAGAGTTCACGCTCGAAAAGGGCGGCTATTCGGTTAGCGCCGTGGATGCTGCGCTGGACAAACTCGAGGACACCTTTGCCGCGCGCAGGCTGCAGAGGGTGCTCGACGCAGGGCAGCTCGATGATCTGCTCGACAGGTTGAATGAACTCAAGGTTCTCTTGGTCGGACGCGTCGAACGGCCTGCTCGAAAGCGCTTCTCGACCACCGGTTACATTTTTCGCGGCTACAGCCGCAAAGAGGTTGACGTGTTTGTAGCTCAAGTGAACACTCACTTGGACGGTGGTGCAAAAATGTCGGTAGATGCGGTTAGAAAAGTGCTATTCACACCGAAAAGGGGCGGTTATGTCGAAAGCCAGGTTGATCTATTCATCGATAAAGTCATCGAACTCATTCAAATTGAAAAAGTTCTCTAGAGCTCTAGCAGCATTTTCGTTGCTGGTTGGACTAACCGCAACGGGCGGGGTCGGCGCTTCGGCCTACACCCAACCAGAGCAAGCTCCAGTCGTATTTGCTGCCGCGAATGCGGCAAAATCGGTTGCAAAACTCGTCGTAAAGGGTCGTGCACCAAAAACTGGATACGATCGCGAACTCTTTTCAGACGGATGGGCAAAAATCGGCTCATGCGATGCCAGAAACTATGTTTTGGCTCGCGACTTGAAGAACATTTCTTGGCGCGCAGGCGAAACCTGCATCGTCGAATCAGGAGTTCTAAACGACCCGTACACCGGTAAAACCATCAACTTTCTTCGCGGTCGTTCTACATCGATCAAGGTGCAGATAGACCATGTCGTAGCGGTCAGCGATGCGTGGCAAAAGGGGGCGCAGCAGTGGAGCTATGCAAAACGTCATAACTTCTACAACGATCCGCTCAACCTTCTTGCCGTCGACGGCCCGACCAATGGTTCAAAGGGCGATGGTGACACCGCGACCTGGTTACCGCCGAACAAAAGCTACCGCTGCGCATACGTGGCCCGTCAAGTAGCTGTGAAGCTCAAATACGGTGTTTGGGTCACGACGGCCGAAAAGTCTGCCATGACCTCGGTTTTGGCAAAGTGCCCGTCCACTTCTTTACCCACTAAATAGCTCGCTGGTAGACTGACATTTTGAGTCTGCGAACGAAGCTGAGGTGATTTCATGGGCCGCTATGCCGCCGATGTTGACACACTTTCAGCAAAGATTCGCAAAGCAATCGTCAAGCGCTTCAAGTTGGAGCACGTCGATTTTGATGAACTGAAAGTCAAAAATCGAAAGAAATCCTTTGCCTTCTCCGGCTTCTTTTTCACGACGTCAATCGTTGCAGTGACCATCGTCGACCCTTATTCGGCTGCTCTAGCCAATAGCGCTTACTGGTATTACCCGGCGGAAAACGGCGAAACCGATGAGCAAATTTACGGCTGGAAGAGCACCCAGACGGTGTCTTTCTCGCGTGGAAAGTTCAAGGTCGTCACTGGCCAGGCCGCCGTGGAGCTATTTGTCGACATTGCCGACATGCCAGATGCTGGAACTGCGAAAGCCTACGCCTATGACCAGGTTGGCAAACTTGGCTGGGGCCGTGACCAATATTCGTGCCTCGTCAAACTGTGGGAACGCGAATCTAACTGGCGCCACACCGCCATGAACAAGAGCTCAGGCGCTTATGGCATCCCACAGGCATTGCCGGGCATCAAAATGGCGAGCGAAGGTAGCGACTGGCTAACCAACCCTGAAACCCAAATTCGCTGGGGGTTGGGCTACATCAAGGGCCGCTATTCAACCCCATGTGGTGCTCTGGCCCACTCAGATCGACTCGGGTGGTACTAATGCCTAGATCGAATCGACCGAAGCGTTCGAAGCAGGGTAAGGCCGAAGAACCCGAGATCAACCGGGGAGTTCTCTACGGAGTGCGTCGCACCGAAATCAAGCGCGGCGTCGAGTACACGGTTCAGACTCACTCCGGGTCATCGACCGAAGAGTCAAAAACTTGGGTATGCCCTTATTGCAGCCTAAGAATCGGTCAAGGCACCGGGCACATCGTCGCCTGGAATGAACTTCGCGGCTCAGACGGCCGTCGCCACTTTCACACTGAATGTTGGAAAAAGTTTCAAGGGACGCTGTGATCGAAATCGATATTCGCTCGGGAGTCGAGCTGCCGAGCATCCGTGAAGAGATAACGCTTCACACCGCCGATGGCCTCACCCTGGTTGGTGAATTGGCCTTGCCGGTTGGCAAACAGCCGATCGCCACACTGCTGACTCTGCATCCGCTACCAACCCACGGTGGCTTCATGGACTCGCACATCCTGCGTAAGTTAGCCAACCGACTGCCGGCCTTGACCGGTGTAGCCGTGCTTCGATTCAACACCCGCGGTACCACATCGCCTCGGGGCACCAGCGACGGTGAGTTTGATGGGGGAGTTGCAGAGCGATTTGACTTGGATGCTGCGCTGGCGTTTCTCGAGTCTCGAGGCCTGCCTAACATCTGGTTGCTGGGATGGTCGTTCGGCACCGAATTGGCCCTCAAGTATGGCTACGACAAGAACGTTCGCGGAGCGATTTTGCTCTCGCCGCCGCTGCATCGCACTTCTGAAGAAGAACTGCGCAACTGGAATGGCACGAACAAGCCCGTAATCGCCATCGTGCCCGAGTTTGACGATTACCTTGTGCCCGAGGCAGCCGTTGAGCGTTTCGTGCCACTGCAAGGCGCTCAGATTGTCGCCATCGACGACGCTAAGCACCTTTGGGTTGGAGAAAATGCGACAAAGTCGGTAATCGACGAGGTTGTTCGGGTCGTCGCGCCAGAGTTCTTTCCGCTGCCAACCCACTATCGCGGCTAGCTAGCGAACGCCAGCAAAATTATCGGCTGGTCTGCCTAGGAACCCAGACCTGACGAATGATCAGCATGATCGACGCAGCCACCGGAATTGCCACCAGTGCGCCCAGAATACCGAGTAGCGCACCACCGGCAAGGGCCGCCACAACTACTACCGCACCTGGCACGGCAACGGCTTGGTTCATGATTCGCGGAGACAAGACATAAGCCTCGATCTGCATGTAGACGAGGTAGTAAATGGCCGCTATGAGCGCAACGTTCGGGCTCGTGGTTAGAGCCACGATCACCACGATGGTTGCACCAGAGATGCTACCTACCAGCGGAATCAGGGCCAGACCGAAGGTGATGCAGGCGAGCACGAGCGAGAATTCAATGCCCAAAATCGACATCATGGTGAATCCGAGTGTTGC
>WLFI01000083.1 GCA_009703845.1 Actinomycetota bacterium | reverse complement strand
CAAAACCCGTTTTTCGGGCCCAGAAGTGGTGCCGGGCCTGTGCATCGCAATCGAGCCAATGGTCACAATTGGCAGCCCGAAGGTCAAGATTCTTGATGATGAGTGGACGATCAGCACCAAAGATGGCTCAGATTCCTCGCAATGGGAGCACAGCGTAGCGGTGCACGAACGCGGAATCTGGGTGCTCACCGCAGTCGATGGCGGCGCATCCGCCCTCGCACCATTCGGTGTGACGCCGGTTGACCCTCGCAGTTAGAGATTTAATTAGCAAATTACGGCAGATATCCGTAAGATTGAACTTCGGTGTGTTTGCCCGCAATCCCTATTCCAAGGTTTGGGTGTTTTGCGTGCGTTTAAGCCCACCAACCGAGCAACGTAGATAAGTGAGTTTATGGCCAACAAAGACGGTGTCATCGAGATCGAGGGCACAGTAGTTGAGGCTCTGCCGAACGCAATGTTCCGTGTAGAGCTGACCAATGGTCACAAGGTCCTTGCGCACATCTCAGGCAAGATGCGCCAGCACTACATTCGTATCCTCCCAGAGGACCGCGTAATCGTAGAGCTCAGCACCTATGACCTGACCCGTGGGCGCATTATCTACCGCTACAAGTAAAGACTTGAAAACCGGTTCGCAAGAACCCCAAAAGAAATAAGAGACATGAAGGTTAACCCAAGCGTCAAGAAGATTTGCGACAAGTGCAAGGTCATTCGTCGCCACGGTCGCGTCATGGTGATCTGCGAAAACCCACGCCACAAACAGCGCCAGGGCTAAGCACTCTTCACAGCTTTACAACTGAATAGCAAAACAAGGCAACGCAACATCCGAGTTCTAAACAAAGATGTCACCTCCCGAGAAGGCGGGAGCCGAGAGAGTCAAATCTCACGGATGCGCTGCCACAGACCTTCTAAACAACAAGGAGAAATCCAATGGCACGTGTTGCCGGAGCAGATATTCCAGACGCGAAACGCGTCGAAATCGCCCTAACTTATGTCTACGGCATTGGCCGTACTCGCTCGGTTCAGATTCTGGCCGAAACCAAGATCGACAAGAACATCCGCGTCAAAGACTTGACCGATGACCAGCTTGTCGCAATTCGTGACTTCATCGAAGGCAACTTCAAGGTTGAGGGTGACCTTCGCCGCGACGTCGCAGCCGACATTCGCCGCAAGGTTGAAATCGGTTCATACGAAGGTATCCGTCACCGCAAGGGACTCCCAGTGCGCGGTCAGCGCACCAAGACCAACGCTCGTACTCGCAAGGGTCCAAAGCGCACCGTAGCCGGCAAGAAGAAGGTGGCACGCTAGTAGCCGCGGCTAAAGCGTCCATCATCCAAGAAAGAATTTAGGAGACAGCACTCATGGCAGCACCTAAGGCAAAAGCCGGTACCGCAGCTCGCAAGCCACGTCGTAAAGAGAAGAAGAACATCACCGTAGGTCAGGCTCACATCAAGTCGACCTTCAACAACACCATTGTGTCGATCACCGACTCAACCGGTGCGGTTATTTCGTGGTCTTCGTCTGGTGACGTCGGTTACAAGGGTTCACGCAAGTCAACCCCATTCGCAGCCCAGCTAGCAGCCGAGTCGGCCGCTCGCAAGGCCCAGGAGCACGGCCTAAAGAAGGTCGACGTGTTCGTAAAGGGTCCAGGCTCAGGTAAAGACACCGCTATTCGTTCGCTTGCAGCTGCAGGCCTCGAGGTTGGTTCGATCACCGACGTGACCCCACAGGCTCACAACGGATGTCGTCCACCAAAGCGTCGCCGCATCTAACGCGCATCCACTAGCTTTTCAAGTTTCAAAACCCAACTGAATAAATCTCGCAGTGGCCACTGCGAGAAAACCCTAAAAAATAGACATCAAATAGTGGATGTCTACGAAAGGAACAAACAGTGCTAATTGCACAGCGTCCAACCCTTCACGAAGAGAAAATCTCTGACACCCGTTCGCGCTTTACCCTTGAGCCACTAGAGCCTGGCTTTGGTTACACGCTAGGTAACTCGCTACGTCGCACCCTGCTTTCGTCGATTCCTGGCGCAGCTGTGACCCACGTTCGTTTTGCTGGCGCTCTTCACGAGTTCAGCACCATCGAGGGTGTTAAAGAGGATGTCACCGAGATCATCCTGAACCTAAAAGAGCTAGTTGTTTCGTCTGACAACGACGAGCCAGTTGTTGCTCGCCTAACCAAGACCGGTGCCGGCGCTGCAACTGCAGCTGACATCGTTGCTCCTGCAGGTGTAGAGGTTCACAACCCAGAGCTATTGATTGCAACCTTGAACACCAAGTCAAAGTTCGATGTTGAACTCATCATCGAGCGTGGCCGTGGTTACGTTCAGGCTTCGCAGAACCGCAGCAACGGCGAAGAGGCCGGCCTAATCGCCGTTGACTCGATCTACTCGCCAGTTCTAAAGGTCGCTTACCGCGTTGAGGCAACTCGTGCCGGTGAGTTCACCAACTTCGACAAGCTAATCGTCGACGTTGAGTCAAAGCCTTCGATCAGCCCACGCGACGCTGTCGCATCGGCCGGAAGCACCTTGGTTGAGCTATTCGGTCTAGCCAAGGAGCTCAACGCAGCTGCCGAAGGTATCGAGATCGGCCCTGCTCCAACCGAAGCAACCCTGAGCCCAGAGCTTGCTATGCCAATTGAAGAGCTAGACCTAACCGTTCGCTCTTACAACTGCCTAAAGCGCGAAGGCATCAACACCGTATCCGAGCTAATCGGCCTAACCGAAGACCAGCTGATGAACATCCGCAACTTCGGTTCGAAGTCGGTTGACGAGGTTCGCGACAAGCTCACTTCGATGGGCCTAAAGTTCAAAGACAGCATGCCTGGCTTTGAAGCCGCTTACTTCAGCACCGGCGAAGACTTCGCCGCCGACTTTGACGACGTAGACCAGGCCTAAGCCGCTACTTAGAAATCCAAGGAGAATCAAATGCCTACCCCAACAAAGGGACCACGTCTAGGTGGCGGACCAGCTCACGAGCGTCTAATGCTTCGCAACCTGGCTACCTCGCTAATCAACCACGGTCGCATCGAGACCACCGAGACCAAGGCCAAGCGTCTTCGTCCGGTAGCCGAGCGTCTAGTTAGCTTCGCAAAGCGCGGCGACCTAGCATCTCGTCGTCGTGTCATGATGCAGATCACCGACAAGTCGGCTGTTCACAAGCTATTCGCTGAGGTTGCACCGCTAGTTGCAGACCGTCAGGGTGGCTACACTCGCATCACCAAGCTTGGCTTCCGCAAGGGTGACAACGCTCCGATGTGTGTGATCGAGCTAGTTCTTGAGCCGGTATCACCTAAGGCCGTCAACAAGAAGCCAAAGCTTGAAAACAGCGTCAAGGCAACTGCTGCCGCAGTCGTCGAGGCAATCGAGACCGAAGAGGCCGTCGAAGCCGTAGCTGAAGAAGTTGCAGTTGAAGAAGCAGCAGTCGAAGAAGTTGCAGCACCAGCTGCCGCTGAAGAGGTTGTTGCCGAAGCCGCTGCCGAAGAAGCTCCTGCAGCTGAAGAAGCTCCTGCCGCCGAGGCCGAGGCCGAAGCAGAGCCAGAAGCTCCAGCTGAAGAAGCCAAGTAGCTTTTCTAGAACCATGAGCCAGCCCGTCAGCCACAAGGTTGACGGGTTGACTCGTTTTCGGGTCGATTTCGCCTACGACGGCACCGATTACACCGGTTGGGCCAAGCAGCCCGGTTTAAAAACGGTTCAAGGCGATTTGCTAGCCGCCATGACCACCATTTTTGGGCCAACCGAGAATGATTTCGGGATGCGCATCGCAGGTCGCACCGACGCCGGCGTGCACGCCGCCAACCAGGTTGCTCACGTAGATCTGTCAGACGCCCAACTCAAGCGCTTGGGTCGCAACCCCAACGTTGTTGCACGCCTGAACCACATGATGAGTGAAGCGATTCGAATTCACGAGTTTAAGCCGGCGGCATCGGGCTTCGACGCGCGCTTTTCGGCCATCTACCGCCGCTACCGCTACCAAATCTCCGACAACTTTGCTCAAAAAGACCCGAAGCAGATGCGCTACGTGCTCAACCTCACCTATGCGCTAGACCCGGTTGCAATGAACGAAGCCGCCCAACTGCTGCTCGGCCTCAACGACTTCGCTTCGTTCTGCAAAACTCGTGCTGGCGCTACCACGATTCGCGACCTAAAGCGCATCAAGGTTCGTCGCAACTCGCAGAACATCATCGAAATTGAGCTCAAGGCCGACGCCTTTTGCCACAACATGGTGCGCTCAATCGTCGGTGCTCTCATTGCCGTAGGTGCGGGCAAGGCAAACCAGGCCGACCTCAAGCGAACCCTCGAGCGAGCCAAACGAGTCGAAACCTATAAGACCGTCGAGCCAAAGGGTCTCACCCTGATCGAGATTGGTTACCCCGCCGATTCGCGACTGGGCATTCAAGCCGAACGGTCTCGAGCACGAAGAACTCTTGACGAAGCTTGAGCCGAGTCGAGCATCCGAGTTAAAAACAAAATAGGGTTTGACCGAACGCCCCTGTTCGGGCTAGACTTGACCCTTGTTGCTGGTATTCAACCAGCGTTAAACCTGAACCTCATGAAGTTAGTTTCTTCTGTTGCGGGTTCATGTCGTAAAAAGACAAAAAGTAGAAGGCAATTTAGCGTGCGTACTTACTCACCAAAGGCTTCCGAGCTGAAGAACGAGTGGCTTGTCATTGACGCCACCGACGTAGTTCTCGGCCGTCTCGCAACCCACGCCGCGGCTCTGCTGCGCGGCAAGCACAAGGCAACCTTTGCTCCACACATGGACAACGGCGACTTCGTGATCATCATCAACGCCGAGAAGGT
>WLFI01000082.1 GCA_009703845.1 Actinomycetota bacterium | reverse complement strand
TAGCTAGTTCTGTACCTGCTTCAAAAACTGGCAGTGCGGCTTCTAGGCCGGCCGGAGTTTCTTTGCGCTCCATGCGCTCGAGAAGTGCCTTTGCATCTGGGTTGGCCTGTGCCCACTTATCAAAACCGACCTGCCACTCGGCGCGAACGCTATCTGCGTGCGCCTGGTAACCGCGGGTGTGTGCCAATACCTCAGGTGCAACCTCGAAGGTCTTCTCTGGGTCGAAACCGAGAACCTGCTTTAGGCCGGCCAGTTCTTCAGCGCCAAGCTTTGATCCGTGAACCTTACCCGAACCCTGTTTGGTTGGTGAAGGCCAGCCGATGATGGTGCGAAGTGTGATCAGCGAAGGCTTGTCGGTGACAGCCTTTGCCTTTTCGATTGCTTCATAGAGCTCGCGAACATCCTCGACATAGTTGCCGGTTTTTTTCCAGTCGACGGTCTGGGTGTGCCATCCGTATGCGTTGTAGCGAGCGGTTAGGTCTTCGGTGAAGGCGATGTTGGTGTCGTCTTCGATTGAAATCTGGTTTGAGTCATAGATTACGACCAGGTTGCCGAGCTGCTGGTGACCGGCAAGTGAAGCTGCTTCAGAGGTAACACCCTCTTGCATGTCTCCGTCGCCGGCAATCACATAGACGAAGTGATCGAATGGGCTTTCACCCTGCGCGGTTTCTGGGTCGAACAGACCACGCTCAAAGCGCGACGCGTATGCGAAGCCGGTAGCTGATGCTAGGCCCTGGCCTAGGGGACCGGTGGTGATTTCAACACCCTTGGTGTGACCGTACTCTGGGTGACCGGGGGTGGCTGAACCCCAGGTGCGCAATGACTTGAGGTCATCGAGTTCTAGGCCGTATCCGTGCAGAAAAAGCTGGTTGTAGATGGTTAGTGATGAGTGACCCACTGAAAGAATGAAGCGATCGCGACCGATCCAGCGGTCATCTTTCGGGTCGTGGCGCATCACCTTGTTGAACAACAGGTAGGCGACCGGTGCAAGTGAAATAGCTGTGCCCGGATGCCCGTTACCAACTTTTTCGACGGCATCGGCAGCAAGCACGCGTGCTGTATCGACGGCTTTTGAATCTAAATCTGACCACTGGAATGCTGACAAGACAGCTCCTTAATTTTCTAGCGCTAAATCAAGCAAATGAATATTCGGTGGCTTCTTCGCCAAGTTGATAACTCGAAACTGGGCCTAGATTTGCTCGCACGTTTCCATAGAAGTCTATACCCGCCGACTTTATTACGAGGGAATAACGCTCCCTTTATTTCATTTAGACTTGAGCGTGATGCAGAGCGAAAAATTAGACCAAAAAGTGCGCCCTAAGGCCACCTTTTTTCGCAAACTCCGAGCCTATTTCGCACTCACCAAGCCTCGCGTTATCGAACTGCTTCTGGTGACAACCGTTCCGACCATGGTGCTGGCTCAGGCATCGCTAACCGAGAAGCAAGACGTGTTTCCTAGCCTGTGGCTGGTTTTGGCCACTTTGGTGGGCGGCGCGCTTTCGGCAGGCTCTGCAAATGCCTTCAACTGCTACATCGACGCCGACATTGACAAAATCATGGGGCGCACCAAGAACCGACCTTTGGTAACTGGTGAACTAAGCAAAACCGAAGCGCTCTGGTTCGCCTGGATCATCGGCTTTCTTTCTGTGGCCTGGCTCTGGATGTTCGCAAACCTGTTGGCAGCATTGCTTTCGCTCTCGGCCATCCTTTTCTACGTCTTGATTTACACGCTGCTACTTAAGCGACGCACACCGCAGAACATTGTGTGGGGTGGTGCCGCTGGCGCAATGCCGGTTCTGATCGGATGGGCGGCCGTAACCAACTCGCTATCGGTAGCACCGTGGCTTTTGTTTTTGGTGATCTTCCTATGGACGCCGCCACACTACTGGCCGCTTTCGATGCGCTACAAAGACGACTACAGCGCTGCAGGAGTGCCGATGTTGCCGGTTGTACGCTCGCATAAAACCGTTGGTGTGCAAATCGTGCTTTACTCGTGGGCTCTGGTTGTATCGTCGCTGTTGCTGATTCCAGCTGCCGACATGGGCTGGATTTACACCATTACTGCAGTTGCCTGCGGCATTTGGTTCTTGGTTGAGGCGACCCGCCTTTACACCGAGAGTAAAACCGGTGAACCGAAAAGCCCCATGCGACTCTTTCACGGGTCAATCAGCTATCTCACTGTGCTATTTATCGCGGTCGCGCTAGACCCGATTCTGCACTTCGCGCTCTAGTTGACCTTTATCTCGGCTAATCTCGCCAGCGATTCGTTACGTTCGTCGGAATGATCGACAATCGGAGCCGGATAGCCCTTCGCCAGACCATCTACCAAAAGCCAAGGCTCGTGAACGGCCGGGCCCTCAATGTGGCGAAGTTCGGGCACATATTTGCGCACATAATCACCATTCGGGTCGAACTTTAGCCCTTGAAGAATGGGATTGAAGACGCGGTAGTAGGGAGAGGCGTCGGTTCCGCACCCGGCAGTCCACTGCCATCCGTGCGCGTTTGATGCCGGGTCAAAGTCGGTGAGCCAGTGCTCAAACCAATCCGCCCCGCGCTGCCACTCGAGATGCAGGTCTTTGACCAAAAACGACGCCACAATCATGCGAACGCGATTGTGAACCCAACCGTCAGCCAAAAGCTGGCGCATCCCAGCATCAACCATCGGAAAGCCGGTTCGGCCGAGTTGCCAGGCCTTGAGTCTCGTTTCACCGAGTTCTGTTCCATCGTCGTAGCGCATCTCGGCAAACCGTGGCTGAAGGTAGTCGGTCAACGAGGTCGGGTTGTGCCAAAGCACATCGGCATAAAACTCCCGCCAGGCTAACTCCTTAGCAAACGTGGTTTCGTCGGGTGAGGAGCCAATCTGAGCTAAAAGCGAACGCGGATGCACCTCACCGTGTGCGAGCGCGTGAGAAAGGTGTGAGGTTCCGGAAAGATCCGCGCGGTTGCGTTGCTCTTGGTATGCAAATAGTGCACCGCGTTTGCGGAACGAGTCGAAGGTCGTCTTGGCAAACTCCTGCCCGGCTTTGACTCGACTCAGTTGCCCGAAGTCGGTAGCTATGCCTTCGAAGGCGGTTTCATAAGCGGGGGAGACAAACCCGAGGTGGTCGTCTAAACGCTTGAATAAACCACCCGGGGTCAATGCCAAAGGCTCTTGATTGGCCAACTCAAACCAAGCCTTGAAAAATGGCGTGTACACGCGATAGGGCGTGCCATCTGGTTTAACAACCTTGCCGGGAGCCACGGCATAGTTGCCGGGGCCGACGATTAACTTCAGACCAGCTGCCTCGATTTTGTGACGAGCATCCTTCATGAACGCGACAGAGAGCGGGTCGTATGCAGCACTGACAAAGACCTTCTCAACCTTCAGTGCCTTAGCACGACTGGTGATTGTCTCAACCGCGTCGTCGACGCGAGTTAGGCCTGAGCCAAGTTGAGCGTCAAGTGCTCGCCAAGAGGCATACATGCTCTCTTGTCTGATCGGCGACAGCGTTGAAAGTTCGACGTAGTCGGTTTTGCTAACCAACCCGTAGACAACACCATCGCCATCCGCTCCGGCCGATTCGATGGCCATGTTTAGCGCAGGGTGATCGTCAACCCTCAGGTCGCGGCGAAACCAGAAGATGCTCGCCATTTAGTCGAATCTTCTGCCCGAAGTTACCAACCACTGCAGAGTCAGCAGTGCGATGGCAACCGAGGCTCCGAACATGTGGATGCCGACGAGAAGCGCCGGTACGCCCATCCGAGCCTGAATCACCCCGACGATTGCCTGCATGGTGATAGTTGCTACCAACAGAACACTGACTCGGCTGCGCCAGCCGCCAAAGAAACTTCGCTCTGCTCGCAGCGTCAAAGTCAGCTGCAACAGCGATAGGGCGAGTAGTAGGTAGCCGGGGTAAGAGTGAAAATGTTGCCACAGTTCAAGGTCAAGCCCGTTCCTTGGGCTTTCGGCGTCGCCAGAATGCGGACCAGCGCCGGTGACCATCACGCCGATAAGCACAGAAACCCAACCCACGATGGCAATCGCGGGGGAGAGTCGCCATCTAAGCTCGGTGACCGGTTCGAGCGTGGGCTGGTAGGTGCGAAAGAGTAGAAGAGCTGCGATTGCGATGAGCGCCCCACTGAGAACGAAGTGAAGACCAACAACCCATGGATTCAGGTTGGTCCAAACCGAGATGCCACCGATGACTGCCTGGGCCGGAATGCCGGCAAGAAGGGCCGCTGACGGCCAACGCAGGCCACGGCCCGTTCTCGCATTGCGGAAGACGGTGAAGATGGTCAAAACGGCAATGATGACGAGAACAAAGGTGAGCAGACGGTTGCCGAACTCGATGATTCCGTGTATGCCCATCTCGGGCACGGTGACAAGCGACTCCTCGGTGCACATCGGCCATTCCGGGCATCCGAGACCACTCGCGGTTAGACGCACCGCGCCGCCGGTTACCACAATCAAAATTTGGCTGATCAGCGAAAGCCAAACGTAGAGCCGCAATCTGCTCTTGGCGAAGACCAAATCGGCAACTTTCGAGCCGATTTCTGAAACACGCACTAAATACCTACCCTTGGGGCTATCGACAATTGGTTCGCTCGTCTAAACTTGAGAGCAATCCTGCTGGATTTTCGAAACTTTTTGGGCACCGTTGCCCGAGAGCTTTTGCTCACTACAAGTCTTACACGAGGGCGCTTCGGGTTATTCCGTTAGGGCCTTGTTCTAGCGGGAACAAACCCAGCTGCTTGCTGGTTGAGGCACATGAACACAAGGAGGGTTGTCGTTGAACGACATCATCATTGACCGTCCAGAGCTAAATAGCCTCGGAGTCTACGAATTCGGCTGGAGCGATCCAGATGCAGCCGGTGCAAGCGCAAAGCGCGGC
>WLFI01000081.1 GCA_009703845.1 Actinomycetota bacterium | reverse complement strand
GGCGTTCAACACAGGTGAAGACCTTCACCGATTTGTCGGAGCCCGAATTTTTGGGGTTAATCCTGCCGACGTCACACCGGCGATGCGCTCCAAGGTAAAAGCAATGTCATATGGTCTCGTTTATGGTCTCAGCGAATACGGTCTAGCCAAACAGTTGAGAATCAGCAATGGCGAAGCCAAGGAATTGATGGCCGATTACTTCGCCAGATTTGGGGGAGTGCGACGCTATCTCGCCTCAGTTGTTGATCACGCAAAACTTAACGGCTACACGGTGACCACGTTCGGGCGCCGCCGTCCATTCGATGATCTCAAGAGTCCGATTTTTCAACTTCGTGAAAACGCACGCAGGGCGGCCTTGAACGCGCCGATACAAGGTACAGCCGCAGACATCATGAAGCTCGCCATGATTCGCGTGCAGGCCGCAATCACGGATGCTGGCCTGTCCAGTCGCATGCTGCTTCAGGTTCACGACGAACTTGTCTTTGAGGTGGCTCCCGGAGAACTCGAGCAACTTAAGTCGATAGCGATTGAGTGCATGTCAAACGTGGTCAAGCTGAGTGTGCCGCTTGAGGTGCACGTTGGTGTCGGCCGAACATGGGATTCTGCCGGCCACTAGCGCTGGCGATAAAACCTTTTAGCCGTTAGGCTATAGGGGCACAGTTTTGTGTTAAACCAATCCACTGTTGCAAACGAATCTCACTAAAGTTGTGGGGCTTTGTTGCGACCTGAGTATGTCCATAGAAGAGCAAAACAAAATATGACAAACCAAACCGAAAAGGCCACCAAGCAGGTTGCCATCAATGACATTGGCACTGCTGAGGAATTCCTGGCCGCGGTTGAGGCAACCCTCAAATTCTTCAACGACGGAGACCTCATCGAGGGCATCGTCGTAAAAATCGACCGAGACGAAGTTCTACTAGATGTCGGTTACAAAACTGAAGGTGTAATTCCTTCTCGTGAACTTTCAATTCGCCACGACGCAGATCCTTCAGAGATCGTCACCGTTGGCGACACCGTAGAGGCCCTTGTTCTTCAGAAAGAAGACAAAGAAGGCCGCCTAATCCTTTCGAAGAAGCGCGCTCAGTACGAGCGTGCGTGGGGCGATGTCGAAAAGATTCGCGAAGCAGACGGCACCGTTACCGGAACCATCATCGAAGTGGTTAAGGGTGGTCTTATCGTTGACATCGGTCTACGAGGCTTCCTGCCAGCATCTCTAATCGAACTGCGTCGCGTTCGCGACCTAGCTCCTTACCTAGGCCAAAAGGTTGAGGCCAAGATTCTCGAGCTAGACAAGAACCGCAACAACGTGGTTCTTTCACGTCGCGCTCTGCTAGAAGAGAGCCAGTCGGCAAACCGCAGCACCTTCCTTGCAGACCTAGCCAAGGGCCAGATCCGCACCGGTGTTGTTTCATCGATCGTAAACTTCGGTGCATTCATCGATCTAGGCGGCGTTGACGGCCTAGTTCACGTATCCGAGCTTTCATGGAAGCACATCGAACACGCTTCTGAGGTTGTTGAAATCGGCCAAGAGGTTACCGTTGAGGTACTCGAGGTTGACCAAGACCGTGAGCGTGTTTCGCTTTCGCTAAAGGCAACTCAGGAAGACCCATGGGCCGTGTTCGCACGTACCCACGCAATCGGCCAGTACGCACCTGGCAAGGTAACCAAGTTGGTTCCTTTCGGTGCATTCGTGCGCGTAGCCGACGGCATCGAAGGTCTAGTACACATCAGCGAGCTTTCGAGCAAGCACATCGAACTAGCCGAGCAGGTAGTCTCGGTCAACCAAGACGTATTCGTCAAGGTAATCGACATCGACCTAGAGCGACGTCGCATCTCGCTATCGCTAAAGCAGGCTAACGAAGAAGTTGACCCTCAGGGTGCAGACTTCAACCCAGCTCTTTACGGTATGGCCGCAGACTACGACAACGCTGGTAACTACAAGTACCCAGAAGGTTTCGACCCTGCAACCAACGAGTGGAAGGCTGGCTTCGAAGAAGCACGAGCCAAGTGGGAGAAGGAATACGCCGAAGCTCACGCCCGTTGGGAAGAGCACAAGCGTCAGGTTGCAGCAGCCAACGAGGCCGCCGCAAAGCTTCCAGACGCTCCAGCAGCAGCTCCGGCAGCAGCATCCGCTTCTGCTTCTTACTCAAGCGAATCATCGGAAGCCGGCACTCTTGCCGCAGACGAGTCGCTAGCCGCCCTTCGCGACAAGCTAAAGAGCGCCGAGTAGCAATCATTCATAACGAGAGGGGCCACGTTCGCGTGGCTCCTCTTTTTATTTAGTTAGGCTTTAGACGTGTATTTAGTTGGGCTCACGGGCGGAATTGCGGCAGGTAAAACCTCGGTCGCGAAACGCTGGGTTGAGCTTGGCGGTCACGAAATCGATGCCGACGTGCTCGCCCGCCGAGCCCTCGAAGCTGGCAGTCCAGGTCTATCGCAGGTTGTCGAAGCCTTCGGCGCATCTGTTTTAGACGAAAATGGCGAGCTTAACCGTCAAAAACTAGCCGAAGTGGTGTTCAACTCACCAGAAAAGCGCAAAGACCTTGAAGCAATCGTTCACCCAATAGTTCGACGTCTGGCAACGCAGGCACTTGCAACCATTCCCGAGGGTTCGATTGCCATCTACACGGTTCCACTGCTGGTAGAAGCATCCGTGGATTTGCCTTTTGACTTCGTCGTTACCGTAGAAGCTCCCGTAGACAAGCAGATCGAACGCATGATCAAAAATCGGGGGATGACTGCGCAAGAGGCGAACGCCAGAATCGCGGCCCAGGCGAGTGCGGCAGAGCGCGCGAATAGAGCAGACGTGATTCTGAGTTCGAATCAATCGCTCGGACGTCTTTTGGACGATGCTGAAGCGCTGTGGCAAGAAATAGAACGAAGAGCGGCTGCAAAGTAATGGAGCAAACTAGGTCTTTCGCCCCGTTCAAAGTGGTTAGCGATTACACCCCGAGCGGCGACCAACCGACGGCAATCGCCGATCTGACCGAGCGCATAACCAATGGGGAGCGTGACATCGTCTTATTGGGTGCTACCGGAACCGGAAAGTCGGCAACCACAGCCTGGCTGATCGAGGCGATTCAAAGACCGACATTGGTCTTGGCGCACAACAAAACCCTTGCCGCCCAACTGGTAAACGAACTCCGCGAAATGTTTCCGAACAACGCGGTCGAGTACTTCGTTTCTTATTACGACTATTACCAACCTGAGGCATACGTACCCCAAACCGACACCTTCATCGAGAAAGACTCGAGCATCAACTCCGAGGTTGAACGCCTTCGTTATAAGGCCACCATGAGCCTGCTGTCGCGACGCGACGTTATCGTGGTGAGCACCGTTTCTTGCATTTATGGCCTTGGCGCGCCAGCGGAGTATCTGAACCAGAGCATTGCCATTCAGGTCGGTGACCAGCTCGACAGAGACGCCCTAATTCGAAAGTTCGTGGATCTTCAGTACAAGCGAAACGACATCGACTTCTCTCGAGGCAACTTCAGGGTTAAGGGAGACACGATTGAGATCATCCCCGTCTATGACGAATCGGCAACGCGCATCGAGTTCTTCGGTGACGAAGTTGAGGCCATTTATTCGCTCAACCCCTTGACCGGCGATGTGATCTCGAAAGAGTCAGCTGTGGCAATCTTTCCGGCTAGCTACTACGTCACAGCTCCCGAGAAAATGGGTCAGGCGATTGAAGAAATCGAAAACGAAATGGCCGCCAGAGTGCGAGAATTCGAGCAGCAGGGAAAGCTTCTAGAAGCACAGCGCATCAAGATGCGAACAACCTTCGACTTAGAAATGATTCGCGAGATTGGCTTCTGCTCTGGCATTGAGAACTATTCGAGAGTCCTAGACGGTCGAACTCCAGGAAGCGCGCCTAGCTGTCTGCTTGACTATTTTCCAGACGATTTTCTAACAGTGATTGATGAGTCACACGTTACGGTGCCCCAAATTGGCGCAATGTATGAAGGTGACGCGAGTCGCAAACGCACGTTGGTTGAGCACGGCTTTCGCCTGCCTTCGGCGATGGACAACCGACCCTTGCGCTGGGATGAGTTTCAAGAACGCGTCGGGCAGACTGTCTATCTGTCGGCCACCCCGGGTAAATATGAAATGTCTCGCTGCGACGGCGTTGTCGAGCAGATCATTCGCCCTACCGGTTTGATCGACCCGAAGATCGTCATAAAGCAGACCAAGGGTCAAATCGATGACCTACTCGAAGAGATCAGAGTACGAGCCGAGCGCGAAGAGCGTGTGCTGGTTACTACCCTCACCAAGAAAATGTCTGAAGAACTAACCGACTACCTAACCGAGGCGGGAGTTCGGGTTCGCTACATGCACTCCGACGTCGACACGCTTCGCCGAGTCGAGTTGCTTCGAGAATTACGACTGGGTGTTTATGACGTTCTAGTAGGTATCAACCTGCTTCGCGAAGGCCTCGACCTGCCAGAAGTCTCGCTCGTCGCAATCTTGGATGCCGACAAGCAAGGATTCTTGCGATCTGCCACGGCTCTGATTCAGACGATTGGTCGTGCGGCGCGAAACGTGACCGGCGAGGTGCACATGTACGCAGACAAAATCACCGACGCAATGCGTCAAGCTATCGACGAGACCGACCGCCGACGTGCAAAACAGGTTGCCTACAACACAGAGCGAGGTGTTGACCCGATGCCACTTCGCAAGAAGATCGCTGACATCACCGACCAGATACTTCGCGAAGAAGAAGACACGGCAAAACTGCTTGAAGGGTCGAACAGCAAAAAGCGCGGCTCTTCAAACGCGCCGCTTAAAGGTCGCAAAACCATTGCCGGTGCCGGCTACGAGGAACTTCTGAAGATTGTTGTCGAACTTGACGAACAAATGAAGGGCGCTGCCGCAGAG
>WLFI01000080.1 GCA_009703845.1 Actinomycetota bacterium | reverse complement strand
CAGGGCCACATGAGCATCATGGTCGAAGCGCAAACCGAAATTCTTGACAGTGCGATTGCGAAGTTGAACTCTTGAGCGTGCATCCGAGCCAAGAAAACATCGAGTGGATGCTCGACAGCGACCCTGCGCTGAAGTGGCAGGTTGAGCGACACCTACTAAACGCGCCCGAAGCTCAGTGGATGGCAACCAAAGCCCTGGTCACAACCGAGGGCATCGGCGCGAGAATGCTCAGCCTTCAAGACGAAGACGGCCAGTGGGCCGGCGGCGCGCACTTTCCGACGCGCGAAGACCCGCGAGCGCTGCCCTATGTCGAAGGCGAAAAGGGTCAGCCCTACATTTCAACGGGTTGGTCGCTAAGTTCAGTGCGCGAATGGGGCGTCAATGCCAAGGCTCTTGGCGACACATCCGAGCGCTTAGAGAAAAACTGCCGCTGGGAATACGATGACCTACCGTTCTGGGGCGGCGAGGTCGACTGCTGCATCAACGCCTACACGCTCTCGAACGGACTCTGGCTTGGTCGAGACATGTCGCACCTGGCGAAATGGTTCGTCGACCACCAACTCGAAGACGGCGGCTGGAACTGCGAGTGGATCGAGGGCGACACCCGCTCGTCATTCCACTCGACACTGAACTCGCTGTTCGGCTTGCTCGATTACGAGCAATACACCGGCCAAAAGCAAGAAATCACGGATGCTCGCCGCAAAGCCGAGCAATACCTACTCGAACGCCGACTCATGTTCAGGCTCTCGACCGGCGAACCGGTTGGCCCGTGGTTGAACGACCTCGCCTACCCATTCCGCTGGAACTACTCGATCATTCGCGCGTTGAACTACTTCGTGAGTGCATCCAAGTTCTCAGTCGATGCGCCAGACCCACGCCTCGCCGACGCCATGCACCTCTTGGCATCCTGGGCCAACGAAAACGGTCGCTGGGTTACCAACGACCGAATTCCTGGTCAGGTTTGGTTCGATGTTGATTCGCCGGTTGGCGAAGAGTCGAAGTGGCTCACGTTCTATGCGCTGCGAGCGCTGAACTGGTGGAACGCCCGCTAGTGCGCTCTACTTTTTGCGTTTGAAGATTGACTTGAGCTTGGCCACGATGCGCTCGAGCCCTTGCTGACCCTGCTTGTTTAACTCTCGGGCCCACTCGAGTTCGAGGGCGAGAATTGCGATGCCGAGGAAAATCAAAACCCAACCTGGGATGACAGGCAAGACTAGCCCAAGCAAGCCGCCGATAATCATCAGTGACCCAATTACTATGGTCAACACCCAGCGCACAGGGTGGGGCAGCTTCGAAAGAACTTTTTTGATCCATTCCATCATGCGCCACCTTTCAGATTTGATTTTCCTCTACTCAAGATTCTCACAACAAAGCCAAGCTAGTTCGCCTAACTGGCCGACTCTTCAGCGATTTAACAGTGCGTCAAGCAGGTGATCAACGTCGCCCTCGATAGTGTTTGGCCAGGGCATCCCCGTTTTGTGCATGCGCAGTGAAACGACGCCGTGCATGGCGACCCAGATCAGAGTGGCTTTTTGAAGATCCAGCGGCGTAGACGTGGGGTTACCGGCCACCATTATTGCCAGTCGATTGATCATGTGCAGACCTGGCCTTGCGGTGTTCACTACAACCTCGTTGCCGTCGGTCTGCTCAAAAAGAAGTTGGTAGCCTCCTGAATTTTCGAGGCCCCAAATCACGAAAGCGTGTGCGAATCGACGCACCGATTTGGTTGGATCCAGCTCACTATCAATTGCTTTAGTGAGCGCAGCCTCAAGATCAGAAAACAACTTCGCAACCACAGCTAAAAACAGATCATCTTGTGACTCAAAATGCCTATACGCAGCGCCGGGAGCAACACCGGCTGCAGTTGCAATTTGTCGCATCGTTGGGCGTTTCACATCGCGACGTTCGATAAGCAACCCAGTAGCCACATCAACCAGCCTCGACTTTAGCGGGGCTTGGTCTGACGTGTGTTGCTGAGAATGTGCTGAGTCCACGACCAAATCCTTTCAAGTTGCTTGCGTGAACAACTGTATACTTTCGAATTAGTGAACGCTTGTTCACTAACTTGGGCAGGAGATGACTTGAAGGCAGTTGGAGCTATAAGACTAGTAACAGCTGCGTGCGCTCTTGCTCTTCTGGTCAGCGGATGCGCAGCAGGTACCGCAAGCGAAACAAACACTCCATCGACCAGCAGCAATGTGGTCGACATCAAAGATATTGTTCTGACCAACCTGAGTGGCGACTGCGCCGACTACTCCGCAAGTTACCAAGCAAAGGTCTCCGACCTAAAGCTCAAGAACGAGTTCATTTCCGTTCTGACAGTAACTGATGACGATGCCAGTTGCACCGTCACTTCAAATGACATTCCTAACTACGATTTCAACGATGATTCAGCACATTTTGCGACCCCCCTCGCAGAGCAGAACCTGGTTCTGAACATCCCCAGAAACCCGGTCGCGGCTTCAACTTCAACCGAGCTCAGTTTGTCTTTCTATAACGCCGTGATGCTAAACGGTGTCGTGCTTGATCAGTTGGCCAACGGCTGCTACAGGCCGGATGACTCAGCCGCCGACTCCGACGGTAACATTGCCAACGGATGCGGTGAGTTAGTCGATTGGCGTTTAGATCCCCTTGGCAAAGTGAAGTTTGGCACCGACTCCCACAATGGCCACACACAACCCGGTGGTCTCTATCACTATCACGGAAACCCGCTAACCCTGTTTGACCCTGAAGAAACAAAACAAGGCTCACCAGTGATTGGTTTCGCAGCTGATGGGTTTCCAATTTATGGCCCACACTATCTAGACCCGACATCTGGCCAGCTTCTCGAAGCAACCTCCGGATACACACTTAGGAGTGGCTCAAGACCCGAAGACGCTGGCAGCCCTGGCGGCGCTTATGACGGCACCTACATCCAGGACTACGAGTTCACCGGCGTTGGAACGTTGGATGAGTGCAATGGAATGACCGTCGATGGCCAATACGGCTATTACGTGACATCAAGCTACCCATACGTCATGGGGTGCTTCAAGGGAAACCCTGACCCCAGCTTTGTGAAGGGGGCCGAGTCATTCCTATGGAATATTGTCGCTTTCGCGACGGCTTGCGTCTCAACACTTGTACTTATCGCGATTCTCGTTCGAAGGCGTCGAGTCAGAAAGAGTTCTAATGATCAACCCAAAACCCCCGAGAAAAAGGAACAACGGATAATGATAAAGAAGCTATCAAAACGAGCCTGGGCACTGCTAGGCGCGACAACCGCTGTTGTCGTTGTGAGCGGCGCGCTCTGGTTTGCAGTGGATTCGTCTTATACGCCAGTTCCACTCGGGGCACCCGGGGTTGTTGCCGACAATTTCTTGGAGGGTTCGCTGACCAAGGCCATCGCCGAAGAAGATTGCACTCTCACCGACGGTACTGAGACTTCTTGCTACCGAATCAGCGTGACGGGCATCCCAGTTGACACAACGATCGGTCCTTTCTGCCCGAAGACGACAAGTAGCACCGCAGAAGAGTCGGGCATTTGGCTCGACGGAAGCAAGCTCTATGACGCAGATGGTGCGTTCATCCTCGATCTAGCAACAATCTACGGTGATGCGAAATGGAAGTTGTATGACGACAAAGGCAACGTCAACATCACCGACACCAAAGAAGAATTCCAGGGTGCTGCAAGACCTGACGTGCAAGATGACCTGAAATACAACTGCGTTGAAGGCAAATACGAATGGACTAACACGGGTGAAGCGGTACCGATTTCGATGTTGGTGCCCAAAACGCCTATGAAGGCAGCAAGCTCTAGCACCACTGCTGGCACCGACCTTGGCGTGACCCTAAACGGTCTTGTGATTGCGCCATCGGCGCCAGTTGACGCGATTCTCGGGGCTTACACCATTGCCGCATTTGACGATTGCGGAGGCCACTTCAACCCGATCGAGGGCTATCACATGCACGCCTACACAGATTGCGCGGGAGCAGATTATGACGCGAGCATCGAAGACCCGAACGCAGAAACAAAGCAGATTGGCTACGCACTAGACGGCGTGGCGGTATTCGCTCCTTTGGCTCACGACAGCACCATCGAACTTGACGAGTGCAACGGTCGAACTACCGACAAGGATGGCTACCACTACTACGCGCAGTCGCCTGAGCTAAACCGAATCGTGAAGTGCTTCAATGGTTTGACTGCTGTTGATGACGCTGCCGCAACGGCGCAGACAGCGACAGATGGCCAGAGCCCAGCCGCCGGACAGGGGCCTCCCTCGGGTCAAGGTCCTCCTGGAGGTGGAGCGCCGAGTGGAGTGAATCCAGAAACATTGGCGTGGATTATCGGAGGCTCGGTTCTGGGTGGTGGTGCTTTGGTAGGCGGCGGTTTTGTCATCGCCAAGCGCAGATCGAACAGGCGTGTCAAGGCCTAATACTTTGGTTCTGGGCTCCATTAATGCCACCTACTAACTCTCGCGAGCCAACAGCGCCCTGAAACACTCAAGTTTCGAATCTGCTCTTGGCTAGGCTTGCCCCATGACCTATGTTGTGGACTTCGTAAACGTTTCTACCGTTGGGCTTGAAAGCTCTCCGGTTGCCGAAACCCTGGCTGGCCTTCGAGCCAACGAGGCCCGCTACTTCAAGAACAAATACGACGCATCCTTCGTGACCGAGCCAGCCGCCAAGGCGAAGGTGCTGGTCGACTATGTGGCGACCGTCTTGGCTGAGCGTGACATCGTGCCGAGTTCAAAAGCTCTCGAGGCGGCCGAACTCGTGGTTGATGGCCACCGCTGGACCTACGTTTTTTACGAGAGTGGCCTAGCGGTGAACGTGCTCTATTCGCTCGAACCTGGCGGCAAGCGCGCGGTTGGCTTCAAGCTGTCGATGGGCATGGATGTTCCACCCGAGCTCGCCGACAAAT
>WLFI01000008.1 GCA_009703845.1 Actinomycetota bacterium | reverse complement strand
TGGATGCACGGTAAGGCAGTTCGCGCGCCTGCAACCACTCCGACATCTCGTGACGGCCACCAAGTTCGTTCACGAAGTCATTGTCTAGCCATGGCTTGTAAACCCGAAGGTTCGGGTTAGCTAGCAATCCGTAACGATAGAAACGTTCGATGTCGTTGCCCTTATAGGTCGATCCGTCACCCCAGATTTCGACACCGTCGTCGCGCATCGCACGAACCAACAGGGTTCCGGTAACTACGCGGCCCAAGGGAGTGGTGTTGAAGTAAACCTTGCCACCGGTGCGAATGTGAAAAGCGCCACAGGCGATGGCTGCTAAACCCTCTTCGACGAGCGATTGTCGGCAGTCGACCAGGCGACCAGCCTCTGCGCCATAGATGGTGGCACGCGAAGGGATCGAGTCGATGTCGTCTTCGTCGTATTGGCCGAGGTTGGCAGTGTAGGCAAATGGAATGGCACCTTTTTCGCGCATCCAAGCAACGGCGACCGACGTATCGAGGCCACCAGAAAAGGCGATGCCGACTTTTTCGCCGACCGGAAGAGAAGCTAGAACTTTAGACACGTCCTCTAGGTTATCGTGCCTAGAGCCTTCAGGCGGGTTGCTGCTGTGTGATGCAGTGAATGCCGCCACCTCGCGCGAACAGCGGTCGAGCATCCACTAAGACAATTTCGCGACCCGGGTAAACACTTTCGAGAATGCCCTTAGCGACCTGATCGTTATCGTCATCGAACGCACACAGAATGACCGCTCCGTTGCAGATGTAGTGATTGATGTAGCTGTAGTCAACGAAACCGTGTTCGTCACGAAGAGTTTTCGGGGCAGGAACGCCGACCAATTTAAAGTTTGTGGTTTCTTCGAGCGTTCTCTTCACCTCATGGCTGACCGCGAAGTCTGGGTGGTTTTCGTCTTGCTGATCGTGAAAAAGAATTGTGTTCTCATCGGCAAAACAGGCGACGATGTCGACGTGCCCCTTCGTGCCAAAGTCTTCGTAGTCTCTAGTGAGCCCGCGGCGAATCCAAATCACCTGGTTTGTGCCAAGCCTCGAGTTCAACTCTTCTTCAACTTCGGCGCGCGACCAGCCTGGGTTGCGCTCTGACCCGAGTTGAACGGTTTCGGTGACCAACAATGCGCCGGCGCCGTTTACGTGTATTCCTCCGCCTTCGTTGACGAGCGTCGATCGAAAGCTCGGCACCCCAGCTTTGTCGGCTATGAATGAGGCAACCGCGTCATCGTGCTCCCAATTCGCCCAACCGCCTTGGTTGCCCCAGCCATTGAACACCCAGTCGATGGCGGCCACGGATGCACCACTTTTGACGAACGTCGGGCCGCTGTCGCGCATCCACCCGTCATCGATTTTGGCGATCACAATCTCAACCCGTGAGTCGAGGTAAGCCCGCGCCTCGGCCTCATGCTCAAGGCTGACCAGCATCGAGACTGGCTCGAAGTTGACGATAGTGTTTGCTACCTTCGCCCAAGCGCGGTGCATTTCGTCGGCAGACTCAGGGTTGCTATCTTTCGAGTAGTCCTCTTCCATCCACGCCATCCAGGTGCGCTCGTGAGGTTGCCATTCGGCTGGCATAACCCAGGTCATTTGCCAACTCCAGCAATGCCGCCCTCGACGCCATCACCGTTATCAGAACGCGGGTTCGACACCGGTTCGATTAATTTTGAGTAGGTGTCGGGGCGACGGGTTGCCAAGAACGGAAAGAGATCAAGCCAGTCGCGTCGCTGGTCAAGGTCGAGATCTGCCACCAAAACTTCGTCACCCTCGCGAGCAGCCCGCGCCAAAATTCGCCCGTATGGGTCGCTTATGAAGCTCGAGCCATAAAAATTCAGTGCACCTTCATTACCCCAACGGTTTGGCACCACCATGAATGTGCCATTTGCGATTCCGTTGCCGACGATAACCGAACGCCAAAGTGGCTCGGTGTCAAAATCTGGGTGGTCTGGCTCAGAACCGATGGCGGTGGGGTAGGCCAGTATCTCTGCGCCTCTCAACGAATAGTTGCGCGCAACCTCTGGAAACCATTCATCCCAGCAGGTTGGAAGCCCGATTCGAGCCACGGTGCCCGAAAGGTCGGTTGTATAAACCGGGTACGGCTCACCGAGCGCCGGGCCTGGTTGAAAGTACTCGTCTTCGTAATAGCCAGCAGTTACTGGAATGTGCAGTTTCGGGGTGCGAGCAAGCAAGGTTCCATTGGGGTGCACCATGATCGCCGTGTTGAGTCCGCGGCCGTCGGCGAACGGCTGGTGCTCATAGAGCGAGGCGTGAACGATGACGCCGTGCTTTGACGCAGCAGCGGCAGCGAAGCGGTAGGTGGGACCATCGGCTAGGGGCTCGGCGAGCTCATTCGGAATGCCCGTTGGTCGAGTGTCGGCCGGGTAGCGACTCAGCGTCAACTCCTGCAAAAACACAATCGACGCCCCCGCTTCGGCTGCCATAGCGATGCCTTCGTTCAATTTTTCAAGGTGCTCTTCTGGCGACGCGTGCCATCTGGTTTGCACGAGGGCAACTCGAACCGGTGAACGATCGGCGTCTTTGACTCTTGAAAGCGGGGCGGCGGCAGGCGCGAGGGTCAGCTTCACATTTGCTCCATGGTGTCGAGAATCTTGATTAGTAGTTCGGTGGTGGTCTGGGGATTCACGATGGCGAACCTTGTATTTGGCTTGCCCAAATGCGAACTAGGCACGACTAAGCCAATGCCCTCGTGCAATAGATAGTCACTCCAACGTTCATAATCTTTGAGCGACCAACCTTCACGCTCAAATACGACAACACTGAGTTCCTGTTCTCGAACTAGCTTTAGCTTGGGGTTGTTTCGAATCACCTCGGCGATTTCAGAAGCAACTTGGATGTTGTCGCTGACCGCCTCACGATAAGCCCCTACGCCGTGCGTGGCTAGCGAAAACCAGAGCGGTAGCCCGCGAACGCGACGGGTCAGGTTATAGGCGTAATCGCTCGGGTTCCAATCGCCTGAGTCGGTCAGGGTGTCTAGGTACTCGCCGTGTTGCGTGTGAGCGGCTTTAGCGAGTGCTGGATTTCGGTACACCAGCGCACAGGCGTCGAAAGGAGCGAACAGCCACTTGTGCGGGTCGACGATGAAAGAGTCGGCTAGTTCGGTTCCATCGAAAAGATATTTGGTTTTGTCGCTGAGAATTCCAGCCAAACCGTAAGCGCCATCGACGTGATACCAAATGCCTGCCGCGTTGGCGATTTCTCCGACTTCTCGTAACCTGTCGACGATGCCAAAGTTGGTTGTGCCGGCGGTTGAGACAATCGCAAATACGCCATCTCCAGCCGATTCCAGCGCGTCCAGCACCGCTTGACCTCTGAGTCTTCCTTCACCGTCAACCTCGGCCAAGACAACGTCGACGTCCATGACTCTGGCAGCTGCTTTAAGTGACGAGTGAGCCTCTTTCGAGCACACGAACTTCCATCTGGCTGGTCTAGATTTGCCGTCCGCGGCAAGCTTTGCTTCGGCTGTGTGTCTCGCCGCAACGAGGGCAGAAAGGTTTCCTAAAGTTCCACCTTGAACGAAGACACCACCGGCGCTCTCATCAAACCCAACCTCGCGGGCTAGCCACGCCAGCACCTCGTTTTCGGCATAAACAGCGCCAGCACCCTCCATCCAAGATCCGCCGTAAATCGAAGATGCCGAAACGACCAAGTCAAAGAGTGTTGCTGCTTCGGTTGGCGCGGTGGGAATGAAGCTCAAATAACCCGGATGGTCGGTACTGAGGCATGCGGGAGCCAAAACTTCGGCAAACAGACTTAGAGCGGCTTGGCCGCCGAGCCCTTTTTCGTTTACGGTGTCGGGAGCGAGGCGTTGCAGGTTTTCGAGAGTGTCTGGCGCGTCTAGCGGGGCTGGGTCATACTCCATGCGGGCCCTCGCGTAGCTAAGAACAGCCTCACGGAGGGCAAGGGTTTCGGGCGAGGTGGCATGCATCTTTGGCCTACCGGTGGGCATTGTTCTCCCTTGAACTTGCATCGAATACAGCCAGCCTAGCCCAAGGTTTTGGGCATTTTCTCAGTGGGCTCGTACGATTTTCGTAAGCGGAGCGAGTAGCCTAAAAGCGTTATGGGTAAAACGAGAAAGCGTCTTTTGGCAGCTCTGGGAGTTGCCGCATTTGTCGCAGCTTCTTCGGTTTCGAACCCCGCTCTTGCCGTGAACCAATCTTGCATGACAGCACCCAATTTGAGCGACGGTTCAACATCCACTCAAATTCTCGCGAACGCGGTGACTCTGACCCAAACCAATTTCGAACCGGGCGTTGCTAACAATGGCCCTTACAACGCGAAATTCACGATCGCCGCTTCGTCGCTTTCAAAAGTCGACTTCAAGGCCACAACTTCAAAGGTCGGTGAATATTCGCAGCAGGCGACACTCGCCGAAAACATCAACGCCCTCGCCTACGTCAACACCGATTACTACAACGAGGGATCGCGAATGCCGTACTCGGCAATGATTGTCAATGGCAAGCTGATCTACGCACCACGCGAACCAACCAACGTAGTTGGCGTAAGCACTTCTCCGTTCGACCCAAAGAACCCTTACTCGGGTGTCTCCAACTTCAAAGTCGGAACCATCTCATTCAATGTTTCTGGAGTGAACCAACCCACTTTGAGCGGCACCTCGGCTGCCACGGCCTACACGCCGGCGGCTGCAGTCACAAGCCTGCCTGCTAACACGGCAGCCGTGTTACTGGTTAACAATGTGGTTTCTAAGCTGTTTGTCAGCGGCACAACGGCGAAACCGAAGTCTGGAATATTGATTATCGCCAGCGGCACACCGGCATCACGAATCAAAAAATTGAAACTTGGCCAAAGGGTGAGCTTCAAGCTGCCGGCTGCCCCTGCGCTGGTCACCGAAATGGTGGCTGATCGCGTTTGGGCTTATGGCAAGGCTCGCTCCAAGACCAAGGTGCTCACTATTCGCGCTGTGAACTACGAAGCTACGGGTCCGGGCATAACGCTTTTCGATTCGAACTTCACTAAATCTCGTGCGACCACACAAGGAAGCTTCACCATCGTTTTAGATTCGACTAACCGAGTGGTCAAAAAGTATTGGGGAGGCAGCCCGGTTGTTGTTCCAGCGGGTGGCTCTGTGCTTCAGCTGGGCACTGACGGCGAGGCGTTTTATCGTGACGCACTCACCTGGTCGACGCTAGTTATCGAAAACGAGTACAAAAGCGTGAGCGGCAAGAAGATTACGTCGGCATCGGGCAGGGGAAACAAGGTGCTTGACCTTGGCGTGAACATCGAAGTTTGCGACGACCGCAGCGAACAGATTCGGCCTCGAACGAGCATCGCTTGGAACAACGCAACGGGCAAAATCTGGCTGGCCACCTCAAGCAGTGGAGTAAACATAAACGATTTTGGTTTTCGTCAAGGCGGGTCGACCATTCATCAACTCGGTGATGTTCTCAAGAGCCTTGGAGCAACCGATGCCGTCACGGTTGACGGCGGTGGTTCAACGACGTTCTTTGCCAAAATTCTCAGTCGCTACAAGCGTCTAGATGTTCCAGACGAGGCGTGGATTAGAGAAATTCCGATCGGAGTTGGGCTAGTACCCAAGTCTTAGTTGTCAGGGCCTGGTTCGCTCGGCATCTTGTTTAGCGATGTCTGCCCGCACAGCATCCATGTCAACCGCCCTCAAAGCTGCGATCAGCTGCTCAAGCGCAGCGCCCGGTAGCGCACCGGCCTGGTTGAAAAGCAACACGCCATCACGAAAGGCCATGAGCGTCGGGATAGACGTTATTTGAGCATCCGCCGCAAGCTGCCGCTCGGCTTCGGTGTCAATCTTGCCGAAAACAATATCTGGATGCTTCGTCGATGCTTCTTCGAAAATCGGGGCGAACTGGCGACAGGGCCCGCACCACTCGGCCCAGAAATCGATGATTTTGATTCCTTCGGCGGTGACTGTTTCACCGAAGTTGCTTGCTGATAGCTCAAGAGTTGCCATTGGTGCCTAACTTTTCTTTGTCTGCGCTAAAACGATTCCGCCGATTACCAAGACGCCGCCGACCAGTTGCAGCGCCGAAAACGATTCTCCCAGCCACAGAAGCCCGAACCCAAATGCAAAAACCGTCTCGGCGGTAGAAGCGATTCCCACTCCGGTTGGGTTCAGATGGTGCAGAGCACGGTATGACAGCCACATGGGAACGAACGAGCCAAAGATGCCAAGCCAGATGAGCAGCATCCAAGTAGGAAGCGTGAACGCGGCGAGGCTGCCGCCTAGGTTGATACCGGAGGTTAGATCAACAGGGTTTTGCCACCAGGGCGCAGCAACCAGCCAAAAAAGTGTCGAGATGAGCATGCTGTAAAACAGCGCAGACATCGTGTCTCTAGTTTTCTGAACGCGCTTACCGGCAATGAAATAGAAGGTTAGAAAGGCAGCCGCCAAACCGGCATACATCAAACCCATGGGGCTAAGTTGCACGCTTCCACCAAAGGTATCTGCGACCACCGCCAGGCCACCGAGCACCAGGGCTACAGCAACCCAAATGCGTGGCCGCACTTTCTCGCGAAACAGAACGAGTGACACAAGAGGAACCCAAATGATTGCGGTGTATTCGATGAGCAGGGCAATTCCCACCTGCAAACCTGCGACCGCCTGCGAATAAGCCCATTGCATGAGGCCCACCCCGACGACTCCAAAAGTGACGAGCAGCGGCAATTCGCGAAGCCGAACCTTGAATCCGGCTCTAAACGTGACCAGTAGCACCAAACCCGCCAGCAGCGCCGTGGCCGCCGAACGGTAAAGCACCACCTGCTCGGCAGTGATTCCACTCGAGATGATCACCTTCGAGGTGCTGGCGTTGAGCCCAAACAAAAACGCTCCGGTGAGCGCGTAAAGCGCACCGAGTTTGGGGTTTCGCGTTTTCATTTTCCAGTTCACCTAGCTGCGTCTTTGGTCGACCTCTGAAAAAGCCTAGGCTAGGTGACATGACAAGTTTCGTATTAGGTGGCGGTTGCTTCTGGTGTCTCGACAGCAGCTACATGCAGTTCAAGGGAATCATCGACGTTGAAGTCGGCTACATGGGTGGCCACATCGACAACCCGGGCTATGAGGCTGTTTGCTCAGGTACCACTGGGCATGCCGAAGTCGCTCGTGTTCACTTCGATGAAGCGTTAATTCCAGCCGACGTAGTGCTCGACATTTTCTTCACAATTCACGACCCTCGTCAGCTAAACCGTCAGGGCAACGACATTGGCACGCAGTATCGTTCATCGATGTTTTACGCGGATGCTGCGCAGAAGCAAATCTTCGAAGCAGCGCTTGAGCGTTCCAAGGCCATCTGGGATGGCGAACTGGTCACCGAAATCGTGCCTGCCGAAACCTTTTGGATGGGGGAGGAGTACCACCAGGACTTCTTCGCTAAGAACCCAAATCAGGGCTACTGCAACGCCGTTGTTGCCCCGAAAATGGGCAAGGCCCGTTCTGCCTTCACCGCTTACCTGAAGTAATTCTTTCGGCGCGCTTTCGACTTTCGAAAGTTATGCACAACTTTGCCGCTAGCTCACAAAGTGGATGTTTCAAACCTCACAATCTTCGTTACGAGTAGTTGAGCGCTCGCTAACGAAAGGTATGACGTGACTGAACTTGTCACCATTTCTGGCCTCGTGGCCACCACTCCAAGGCATCTGATTACGCAGGACGGCCTTCCAATCACCTCGTTTCGTCTGGCGTCGTCGCAACGTCGCTTTGACCGCGAACAGAACAAGTGGATCGACGGTGAAACCAACTGGTTCACTATCACCGGCTTTAGGCAACTCGCCATCAACCTCTCAACCTCGGTTCAGAAGGGTGAGCGAATCATCGTTACCGGTCGCCTAAAGATTCGCGACTGGGACAACGGCGAACGCGCAGGCACCTCGGTTGAGGTCGAGGCTGAGCACGTTGGGCACGACCTCTTTTGGGGAACGAGCGTCTTCACTCGAACCGTTCTGGTGGCAGACTCGCAGCCCGAAGGCGACGACGATTTCGAACCTGAGCTCGAGTTAGCCGGTCAAAAAACCAAGAAGTAGTTGGCTCTGGATGCCCGAGATATCAGTGCGGCGCTCGGCTAAACTTAGAGCCGACTGGTCTCTCGGGTTTTCCAAGCGAGGCCTCGCATCAACCCCTATCTAGAGAGTTCTTGGCATGGCCGAATTTATTTACCAGATGATCAAAGCCCGAAAGGCTCACGGCGACAAGGTCATTCTCGATGACGTGACTCTTGCCTTCTACCCGGGCGCAAAAATCGGTGTCGTCGGCCCTAACGGTGCTGGTAAGTCTTCGGTTCTAAAGATCATGGCTGGGCTAGACCAGACCACCAATGGCGAGGCCCGACTAAGCCCAGGCTTCACCGTAGGCATGCTTATGCAAGAGCCTCCGCTAGACGAGACGAAAACGGTTCTTGGCAATGTCGAACTCGCCGTTGCGGGCATCAAGGCAAAACTCGACCGATTCAATCAAATCTCTGAAGAAATGGCTAACCCAGACGCCGATTTCGACACCCTCCTTGCCGAAATGGGCCAACTACAAGAAGAAATCGACCACCTAGACGCCTGGGATCTCGACAGCCAACTAGAGCAGGCCATGGATGCACTGCGTTGCCCTCCCGGTGACACCGCGGTTACCCACCTCTCGGGTGGTGAGCGCCGCCGCGTGGCCCTCTGCAAGTTGCTTCTAGAAAAGCCAGACCTGCTTCTTCTCGACGAGCCAACTAACCACCTTGACGCCGAGTCGGTGCTTTGGCTCGAGCAGCACCTCGCCAAGTATCCGGGCGCTGTTTTGGCGGTTACCCACGATAGATACTTCCTTGACAACGTTGCCGAATGGATTCTCGAGCTCGACCGCGGTCGCGCTTATCCATACGAAGGCAACTACTCGACCTACCTAGAGAAAAAGCGTGAACGTCTCGAGGTTCAGGGCAAGAAAGACGCCAAGCTTTCTAAGCGTCTGAGCGACGAACTCGAATGGGTTCGCTCAAGTCCGAAGGCTCGTCAGACCAAGTCGAAGGCACGTCTTGCCAAATACGAAGAGATGGCTGCCGAGGCAGACAAGACTAGAAAGTTGGACTTTGAAGAGATTCAAATCCCTGCTGGTCCTCGACTCGGAAACGTTGTTCTAGAGGCCAAGAACCTTCAAAAGGGTTTCGAAGGTCGAAAGTTGATTGACGGGCTGTCGTTCTCGCTTCCGCGAAACGGAATCGTGGGCGTAATCGGCCCAAACGGTGTTGGTAAGTCGACTCTGTTCAAAACCATCGTCGGCCTCGAGCCTCTTGATGGCGGAGAGCTCAAAATCGGTGAAACCGTCAAGATTTCATACGTTGACCAGAGCCGTGCCGGTATCGATCCGAACAAAACCCTGTGGGAGGTAGTTTCAGACGGCCTCGATTACATGCAGGTTGGCCAAGTCGAAATGCCATCGCGCGCATACGTAGCCGCTTTCGGTTTCAAGGGCCCAGACCAGCAGAAGCCAGCAGGCGTTCTTTCTGGTGGTGAACGCAACCGTTTGAACCTTGCCCTGACACTCAAGCAGGGCGGCAACCTGTTGCTTCTCGATGAGCCAACCAACGACCTCGATGTAGAAACTCTCTCGAGCCTCGAGAATGCATTACTAGAGTTTCCGGGTTGCGCCGTGGTGATCACACACGATCGCTGGTTCCTAGACAGAGTTGCAACGCACATCCTCGCCTATGAGGGTAGCGACGACAATCCAGACCAGTGGTACTGGTTCGAAGGGAACTTCGATTCTTACGAAGAGAACAAGATTGAGCGCCTAGGAGCAGAAGCTGCCAAGCCTCATCGCTCAACCTACCGCCGACTAACCCGCGACTAGGCGAGTTCAGGCACTCGAACCATTCCCTCTTGAGCCACCGTGGCGACGAGTTCGCCTTCGCGTGTGTAAATGTGACCAAGTGCTAGGCCTCGGCCGCCTTGGGCACTAGGCGAGTTCTGAACGTATAACAGCCATTCATCAACCTTGGCTGGGCGATGAAACCACATGGCGTGATCGAGGCTTGCCGACTTCAATCCAGGGTGCGACCAAGCGATTCCATGGCGTCGATAGATCGATTCCAGAATCGTGTAGTCGCTCAAGTAAGCCAATCCCGCTTGGTGAAGATTGGCGTCGTCGGGTAGGTCGCCAAGCGCTTTTAGCCAGACCGCCTGCTTGGCAACTTTCTCGCCATCAACGCTGAAGTAAATCGGTTTCTCAACGTGTCGCAAATCAAACGGGCGTGCCTTTGACCAATACTGGGCAACCGGATGCGGGTTGTCACCCATGAGTTCTGCGGCACTGGGTAGTTGCTCCGGGGGAGTGATGTCACCTGGCATCACTTCGAAATGTTCGAGCCCAGGGTCGACATCTTGAAAAGATGCAATCATCGAAAAAATCGGTTCGCCGTTTTGATAAGCCTGAACTCGGCGTGTGCTGAACGAACGGCCATCACGCAGGCGGTCAACCGAAAAAGTAATCGGCAAGCTGATGTCGCCCGCGCGCAAAAAATAGCCGTGCAACGAGTGCGCAACTCGTGCATCGTCCACGGTTCGAGTTGCAGCTACGAGGCTTTGGGCAAGCACCTGACCGCCGTAGACGCGGCCGTGAGGCATCCACTGCGATGGGCCGATGAAGATGTCTTCGCGAGTTCGAGCGCCCGAAGCATCCGAGAGATTAAGTGTGGTGAGCAACTCGGCTAAAGGGTCGGTAGGAATTGGAATCGACGTTGACATCTGTGCCTCATTTCGCTCGTGCCGGCTGCACACAGGCTAGTTTAGATAACGACTATGAAAAACGAATTCCTTCTCGCCGACCGCGAAACCGCCGAAGACCTTCAGGCCTTTTTGCTACGAGCAAAGCGCATGGATGCAGACGGGCTGGTTCGCTTTAGGGCCTACGGCCAGGTTTTGGCGGCCTATGTGGCACCCATTTTTGCCGGCAGCCTAATGGATTCGGGGCCAACGGTTATTGGCCTACGCACCTGTGAATTGGCGAACGACACCGAGGTTGAGGCATTGGTGCCGATTGCTGCCGTACTCGACAGACTCGCTCGAGTTCTAGAGACAGACCTCTGGCATGCAAAAGACTCAAAGATTGTTTTGCCAGAGAACGCAAGGGCCGCTTGGGCCGGCATCACACCCCCCAGGGCGGGTTGGCTGCAGGTTGACACCCTCAATGAAACAGTGTTGACCGAGATAGCCAAGGCTGGCATAACCGAGGTGGCTCAAACACTTCCCGAGTCCGTTGGCGGGCCAATCGCCGCAAGAATTCGCGGTAGCATTTGGGGCCGCGCGATCGAAATCGGTTCAAAAGTGCCAACCGGTGCGGCTTTTGTGGCGGCGGGACTCGGCTTTTTGACTGAAAAAGAAGACATCGCTGTTTACGAAGTCGATAACTGGGTGAGGCTCAGCTCAATGCACGGGCACGTAATCGCCCGAGTGGCGAACGATTCGCTCTAGTCGTCGAAAGTGTTGAGCATCGCGGTTGCCGCACGATCGAGATATGCCCAAAGCTCAGCTCGTTTGATCGGCGGTAGCTCAAGTGCATCCACCGCTTTTTCCATGTGGTGCAACCATCGCTCGCGAGCCTGCGGATTAATCTTGAATGGCTGGTGGCGCTGACGAAGACGAGGATGCCCGCGGAGCTCTTGGTAGGTGCTAGGCCCTCCCCAGTACTGCTCTAAGAACATTCGCAGTCGTTCTTCGGCCGGGCCCAAATCTTCTTCTGGATACATTTCGCGAAGCAAGTCATCGG
>WLFI01000079.1 GCA_009703845.1 Actinomycetota bacterium | reverse complement strand
GGCAGTGCGTGAATCGCGGCCTCGCAGCCACCGGCAACAACAATGTCTACTTCGCCGGTTTGCAGGCGGTTGTAGGCATTGGCGATGGCTTCGGTAGAGGATGCACAGGCAGACACTGCTGTTCGAACTCCGCCGCGCGCGGCGATGTCCATTCCAACAGCAGCTGCAGGGCCATTTGGCATAAGCATTGGCACCGTCATCGGAAGAACGCGGCGTGGGCCGCGCTCTTTGAGGGTGTCGAAAGCGTCGAGGAGCGTCCAGACGCCACCGATACCTGTCGAGAACTCAACTGCGAGGCGCTCAGGTGCGACTTCGGGGTTACCCGCGTCGGCCCAAGCCTCACGTGCTGAAATCAGCGCGAACTGGCTCGATGGGTCAAGACGTTTTACCTCTTGGGGGGTGAGTACCTCAGCCGAAGGAACCGCTGCCTGGCCGGCAAAGGTGACGGGCACCTCATACTGCGCGATCCAGTCCTTTTCGATGGTTGAGATGCCAGACTCACCGGCAAGCAAACGCTGCCAGGTAGTTTTGACGTCACCACCTAGGGGAGTGGTCGCACCGATTCCGGTGACAACGATTTTCTTCGACACGGTTGCTCTACCTGAGTGTGACTAGCTAGCGCTAACGATGAAGTTAACGGCGTCGCCGACGGTCTCGAGGTTCTTTACCTCTTCGTCAGGAATCTTAACGCCGAACTTGTCTTCGCAGTTCACAACGATGGTCATCATCGAGATCGAGTCGATGTCTAGGTCGTTGGTGAAGTGCTTGTCTAGAGCTACGGCGTCGGTTGCGATGCCTGTTTCTTCGTTTACGATCTCGGCCAGACCAGCGAGAACTTCAGTCTGCGAAAGTGCCATGGGGGTTTCTCCTTATTGGTTGATTTACCATTACTGATTTTAGGGCAGGACTACCACTTGGGCGGCGAAGGCGAGCCCTGCGCCAAAACCGATTTCAAGTGCGTATCCGCCCGATTTCACCGCGCCGGTGCGGAGAAGTTCATGCATCGCCAGCGGAACGCTAGCGGCAGAGGTGTTACCCGTGTTCACAATGTCGCGTGCGACAGCAACGTGCTCGGGCAGGTCAAGTTGCTTCACCATTTCATCAATGATGCGGATGTTCGCCTGGTGGGTCACCAGCGCCGAAAGGTCGCTCGCCTCAATGCCGGCAACTTCAAGCGCTTTCTTGGCAGTCTTAGCCATCTCCCATACGGCCCAGCGGAACACGGTTTGCCCCTCTTGGCGAATGGTTGGCCAACTCGACTTTCCGTCGCGATAGTCGAGCATGCTCGAGGTCATGCCTACGGCATCCCATTTTGAACCATCTGAACCCCAGACGGTTGGCGCGATGCCCGCGTAATCACTCGGGCCAACAATCGCAGCCCCAGCGCCGTCACCAAGCAAGAACGATATGGTGCGGTCGGTTGGGTCAATCACGTCGCTGAGTTTTTCGGCGCCGACAACCAAAACGAATTTCGCGACTCCTGAGCGCACAAGTGCATCGGCCTGGGCTATGCCATAGCAATAGCCGGCGCAGGCCGCAGAAATGTCATATGCCGGGGCGGGGTTTGCACCAACCAACTCGGCGAGCATGGTGGCAGCCGAAGGCGTCGCGTGTTGGTGAGTGATCGTGCTAAAAATTACTGCACCGATTTCTTTCGGGTCAATGCCCGCACCCTTGATTGCTTCATTCGACGCCGCAACGGCCATGTCCATGAGACTGGTGTTTGCACCTGCGCGACGACGTGTCACGATGCCGGTGCGTTGACGAATCCACTCGTCACTGGAGTCAATAGGACCAGCGATGTCGTCGTTGGTCACAACCAGCTCACCGCGGGCAGCACCTAGAGCATAGATTCTCGAGTATTTGACTGTGTCGTACTGCTTTAGTTCTGGCTTCGTCATGTTGATTAGCTTCTAACTGTGGTTTGCAATAAGTTCTCGAGCGGCGTCGAGTTGGTCAGGGGTTTTCAGGGCAAGAATTTCTACGCCGGGCAGTGCGCGCTTTGCCAAGCCAGCCAGTGCGCCGGCAGGTGAAACCTCGAGCACGGCGGTCACACCCGCGTCGGCGAATGATTGCATGCAAGCATCCCAGCGAACAGAGCTAGCCACCTGGCCGACAAGCAGATCAACATATTCCTTGCCGTTGGTGATTTCTTGCCCGGCTTGATTTGACCAGATTCGTCTGGTCGGATTCTCGGTTTCAAGGCCAGCTGCGAAACCAGCCAATTCAGCGACCGCAGGTTCCATGTAGCGAGTGTGAAACGCTCCAGCGACCTGCAACTGAATGACTCGTGAACCTGCCGGACCCTCTGCTACCAAAGCGGCAATAGCTTCGGCACTGCCGGCCGCAACAATCTGGCCAGCTCCGTTGAAGTTTGCAGGATACAGATCTAGCTGCTCGAGCCTTTCGAGAACAACGCTTTGTTCGCCACCGAGAACGGCAGCCATCGAGGTCGGTTCTAATGAGGCGGCGGCGGCCATCGCACGCGAGCGAATCGAGACGGCGCGAATTGCGTCTTCGGGAGCAAGAATGCCAGCCAATGCTGCGGCAGCGAACTCGCCTACCGAGTGTCCCGCAACGGCGCTGAAACCCGAACCAAGTTCTAGTGCAGATGCAATGCTCGCTGCCACGATTAGAGGCTGTGCAACGGCGGTGTCTCTGATCGTGTCTGCGTCGCTCTCGGTTCCGTGTTTGGCGATGTCGAGGCCAGAAGCTTCAGAAAGCGATGCCACCACAGAGGCAAATGAGTCGAGTTCTAGCCATGGGTTTAGAAATCCAGGTGTTTGACTACCTTGTCCTGGGCAGAGAACGACCAACATCTATTTGCTTCCTTAGGTTTCTCGAATTAGAGCTAAGCGTCGCCGCCGACCGAACCGCTGGTTCCGGCAGTGACATCGTGCAGTCGATAGCGCTCGATTGCCTGGGCAGGCACCGAAGCATCCATCTCTCCTCTTGCCACGAGCTGCTCAAGAACGCGCACCACGATAGATGGGCCGTCAATTTTGAACGCGCGCCGAGCTGCTGCTCGGGTGTCTGAGAAGCCGAAGCCATCAGCACCGAGGGTTGCATAGTCACCCGGTACCCACTGGCGAATCATGTCTGGCACCGAGTGGGTGTAGTCGCTGACAGCCAAGAATGGTCCAGGAGCGCCTTCGAGTTTGGTGGTCACATAAGGCTTCGCGTAGTTCACGCCAGGGTTCAAGAACACTGCCTCGTCGTGAGCGATTCCATCGCGGCGCAGCTCTGACCAAGAGGTAACCGACCAGATGTCTGCCGAAACGCCCCAGTCGTCTTGCAGCAACTGCTGAGCTTCATAAGCCCAAGGCACTGCAACACCGGATGCGAGAATCTGAGCCTTGGTGCCACCGTGCTCGTTGCGGCTGAGGTTGTAGATTCCGCGAATGATTCCGTCGACATCCACGTTCTCAGGCTCAGCAGGCTGAACGTAAGGCTCGTTGTAAACGGTCACGTAATAGATCACGTTCGGGTCTGGGTGGTTTCCGCCATACATGCGCTCGATACCAGATCGCATGATGTGACCGATCTCGTAACCGTAGGCCGGGTCGTAGCTGATTACCGCGGCGTTGGTTTGAGCAATCACAGGGGAGTGACCATCGGCGTGCTGAAGACCTTCACCGGTTAGAGTCGTGCGACCCGCGGTCGCACCAATCAAGAAGCCTCGGGTCATCTGGTCTGCTGCGGCCCAAATAGAGTCTGCAGTGCGCTGGAATCCGAACATCGAATAGAACACGTAAATCGGAATCAGTGGCTGACCCTGGGTTGCATAAGCGGTGCCAATTGCGGTGAATGCCGCTACCGAACCTGCTTCGTTGATTCCGGTGTGCAGAATTTGGCCCGCGGTTGACTCTTTATAAGACAGCAGAAGGTCGCGGTCTACCGACAGGTAGTGCTGACCGTTCGGGTTGTAGATCTTGGCTGTCGGGAAGAAGGCGTCCATACCGAAGGTGCGAGCTTCATCGGGGATGATCGGCACAAGGCGCTGGCCGAAATCTGGTGCGCGTAGCAAGTCTTTGAGAAGACGAACAAATGCCATGGTGGTGGCAACCTCTTGGGTACCTGATCCGCCCTTTGCGACGTCGTAAACCTTTGCTTCGGGCAGGGTGAAGTCGACATACTTCGAACGGCGCTCAGGCAGGTATCCGCCTAGTTCGCGGCGACGCTCGTGCATGTACTGAATCTCTGGCGCATCGTGGCCCGGGTGGTAGTACGGAGGCTGGTACGGGTTTTCTTCGAGCACAGCATCCGAGATTGGAACACGCATTTCGTCGCGGAAACCCTTTAGGTTCTCTAGAGTGAGCTTTTTCATCTGGTGGGTGGCGTTGCGACCCTCGAAGCTCTTACCTAGACCGTAGCCCTTGATGGTCTTCGCCAGAATGACGGTCGGCTGACCCTTGTGCTCCATGGCGGCTTTGTAGGCTGCGTAAACCTTGCGGTAGTCGTGGCCACCGCGCTTTAGGCCCCAAATCTGGTCGTCGGTCATGTCGGCAACGAGTGCCGCGGTGCGAGGGTCGCGGCCGAAGAAGTTTTCGCGAACGAACGCTCCATCTTCGGTCTTGTAGGTTTGGAAGTCGCCGTCTGGGGTGTTGTTCATCAGGTCAACTAGAGCACCGTCAACATCGCGGGCTAGCAGGTCGTCCCATTCGCGACCCCAGATGACCTTGATGACGTTCCAGCCGGCACCTCTGAAGAATGCTTCGAGCTCTTGAAAAATGTTGCCGTTTCCGCGAACCGGGCCGTCGAGGCGCTGAAGGTTGCAGTTGACCACGAAGGTCAGGTTGTCTAGGCCGTCGTTGGCGGCAAGCTGAAGTGCGCCGCGTGACTCCACTTCGTCGAGCTCGCCGTCGCCCAAGAATGCCCAGACGTGCTGCTGGGATGCGTCTTTGAAACCACGTTCGGTTAGGTAGCGGTTTGCC
>WLFI01000078.1 GCA_009703845.1 Actinomycetota bacterium | reverse complement strand
TCGCGCTCGGCTTCCATTGGTCCGTCGCCGGTGCGTGGCTTCATTGCTGCCATTTGATACTCCTTGATGCTTGGCGTCTATGCCAGAACTTCTAGTTTCTCACACTCGAAGGGCGAAAAAAACGGGCAGCAGCCCAAAAACGATTACGACTCGCTAACTATTGGGTTATCTGTCAATAACAGTTGAGTTCTGTCAGCCGGCCAGTTTCCGCATAATCGTTATAGGTAGTGAATTCCAGCAGAACCGTATCGCCAGGTGAGGTTCCACCAATGAGATCATTCGTGTAATCGATAACGGTACCGCCACCGTCCATAATGTTTATTTCTCCATACAGCCCACTCGGACAACCGGCTTGAGAAACAACTTTTATGTGCCAACAGCTTCCAAATGAAGTGTTGCAACTTGCCCCTTTGTACCACTTCCAAGCCAGGGTGCCATCGCCAGACCAAGCGCTATAACCCTCTGGGTACCAAGGCACATTGGCTGCCTTAGTTTCCAACTGAGAGAGCACCGCATTGAATTTGTTCACATTTTCCGCCCAGTCTGCATTGTCAAGCGCAACTTTGCATTCTTCAGCGATTGCAGCAGCCAGATCCTGTTTCCAATAGGACAGCCAAAGTTCGGATTCCTTCGGATCGAGTTTCTCATTGGATTCAATAACCTTTACAAGCTCAGGACGAAACCTCTCAATGAGTTTTGTTGGGATGTCACTTTCGAATTGGTTAGTTTTTTCAATGGCATACGAAGCGCTTCGCAAAAAAGCTTGTGCCGCACGATCACTTTTTTTGTTTGCCGCCGTCATTAGCTCGAGGTGCTTTGTTATCTTTCGCACATCATTTTTGCTTGGGTACAACGAACTGAAATCGCAATCACCTTTTGTGATTTGCTGAATCTGATTGGAATCAAATGCAAGGCTAAGACTGTGTACTTCGCCATCATTCGGGTGCGTGTACTTGGCGTATTCAGCAGCCGCCAAAGATATTTGGGTAGCAATCGCGATTGCAATAACCGCAAAACCCCCAACGCCAATTTTGATAATTTTTTTTAGTCTTGTCTTTTGCTCTGGCGTTTGAGGAAGTTTTGGTTTCGGTGGCGTGACTTTGGCTGGCTCTGGCGAGACGATCTGGGGTGCGATTGATGCAACCGAATCAGTTGGCCTTTTCGCACCACAGTTTTTGCAAAAATTTGAATAGGCTTCGAACTTGTTTCCGCAGTCTTTACAAAACACTCTGAATTCTCCCCTTTGTGTGAAGCGACGCACTTGAGGAAATCATGGCACAAAAACTACGGCGGGGTAAAGTCTGGTGCTACGAAGACCCAGCAGGCCAGCATCCACGCGAATTGCAGGGCAATCAAGCTCAGCACGAGCAGAACCTTCACCGACTTGGATGCTCGGCTAGTCGCCAGCGCGAGCGCCCCAGCCAGCGCAAACAGCGGCAGAGCCAGGCGAAACGTGCTCGATTGCGGAAAGAACACCGCAAGCAGGTATAGCGAGTATGACGAGACCCAGAGGCGCAGCTCGAGCCCGAGTTTTTGCATGGTCTCGGCTTTGAGCATCCACGCGATTAGGGCGAAGCCGAGCGCTAGACCAACGAAACCGAAACCGCTACCAAAGTGGTAGTCGAAGCTGGCGATCCAGCCCTCGAACGGGGCGAACGAGGTGCCGCCGACATAGACCTGGCGCCAAGCCATCTCGGTGGCGAGGTAGGCGTCGGGGCGGCCGGTGGCTACCGCTGCTGTGATCGTCCAGCCAAGTCCCAGCACGCCGCTCAGAACGGCGCTGAGGGCAAGACTGATGCGCTCACGGGTGTCGAATGTCGAAGGTTGGTTACGCGCCTGCCACCAGCGGGTTAGCCACAGCAGCGCGAGCATGAGTGACAGGGCCAGAACGCCGGGGCGGGTGAACGCGAGTACCGACATTGGCAGCAGGGCCACCAGGTAGTTGCGTTCGATTATTTGCCAAAGGGTGAGCGCCAGAAGCAGCAGCCCGAGCGACTCGGCATAACCCACCTGCAACACGGGGCTCGCACACCAGAGGCCGACGAACGCCAGCGCCCAGAGCGCTTGCCCGCGCGAGAGGTAGCGTTCGAATATTCGCAAGATCACAATCGCTGCGGCAAACGAGAACACGGTCGAGAGCAGCGGGGCCAAAAACTTGAAATCCACTCCGGTGGCTAGGTTTAGAGCCTTGACCAGACCCGGAAAGACCGGCATGAAGGCCCACTCGTTTTGCAACACCTGGCCGCTTGTCGAAAGCGGAAGCTCGAGCGGGTAACCGTGGTCGAAAATGCGCCAGAACCACTCGGCGTCCCAGATGTTTAGAAAGTCGAAATAGGGCGGGTTCGCCTTGGTCCAGTAGTTATCACCTTGGATGCTCGCCGCGACCAGAAACAAAACGGTGGTTATGGCGCGGGTGGTCGCCCAAACCAAAGTTGCAGCAAACCACCAAGAACTTCTGGCGAAGCTGACTAGGCGGTTAGCCATTTTGCCAGCGCGGTTTCGCAAGCGTAAATCTGTGACACGGGAACGTTCTCGTCGTCGGCGTGAGCCTTGTTTGGGTCGCCCGGGCCGAAATTCACGGCCGGAATGCCGAGGGCCGAGAAACGGGCGACGTCGGTCCAGCCGTATTTAGGCTTCGGGGTCGAGCCAACCGCGGCAACGAAGGCCGCGGCTTCAGGCAGGTCAAGGCCAGGGCGAGCGCCCTCGGCAACATCGACCACTTCGAGCTCGTGCCCAGCGAAAAACTCACGCAGGTGAGCCTCGGCGTCAGCGGCCGACTTCGATGGAGCAAAACGGTAGTTGACGGTGATCTGACACTCGTCTGGAATCACGTTGGTTGCGATACCCCCGCTGGCCATCACAGCGTTCAAGCTTTCGCGGTAGACCAAACCGTCTACTTCGACCTCATCTGGCGTGTGAGCGGCAAGTTTGACCAGCACCTCGCCCATCTTGTGAATCGCGTTTTCGCCCATCCACGGTCTTGCGCTGTGCGCCTTTACCCCGCGAGTGGTCACGGTTGCGCGCATGGTGCCGTTGCATCCACCTTCGACCTGAGCCGAGCTAGGTTCACAGAGCACGGCGAACTGCGCGTTCAAAAGTTCGGGACGGTTGCGGCTGATTCGACCGAGGCCGTTGAGCGCAGCATCCACTTCTTCGTGGTCATAGAAAACCCAGGTGACGTCGACGTTTGGCTCGGTGATGGTGGCGGCGAGCTTAAGCTGCACGGCGACGCCGGCCTTCATGTCGACTGTGCCGCGACCCCAGAGCACCTGCTCGCGTTCGAATTGCAAGAATTTGACCGGCAGATTTTCGGCTACCGGAACGGTGTCGATGTGGCCCGCTATGACTACGCGCTTCGAGCGGCCCAGGTTGGTTCGGGCGATGATTGCATCGCCGTCGCGAATCACTTCGAGGTGATCGAAGCCACGCAAAGCCGACTCAATCGCGTCGGCCAACTGGGTTTCATTGCCCGAAACAGACTCGATGTCGCAGATGGTCCGAGTCAGTTCGACTACATCCGCGTCTTTATTGAGGTTTAGCGAGGTCACGATAACGAGCCTACCCGTAACATTGAGGGGTGAGCATGCAAGAAATGATTACATCAAAGGCCTGGGGCCACGGTTTGGCTACCCTAGCGAGCGACGGCAGCGTGCTCGACGTTTGGTACCCGAACCCTCAACTCGGTGATGCGCCAAAGAGCGACGCCCTGTGGGTGGTTCCTAAAGAACTTGACGCACTGGTTGGCGACGATGCCAGACGCAACGTGAGCGTGGTTGTAGTTCGTACCGAGATTGATCTGAGCCTGCCGGTTTCGAGCACCGCCGATGCCTACCTGCGACTTCACCTGCTCTCGCACCTGCTGGTTCAGCCGAACACCATCAACCTCGACAACCTGCTGCCATCACTGCCAATCGTGGCGTTCACCTCGGCCGGCCCGGTTGCCGCCGATGAACTCGACAAACTTCGCCCAACACTTCAGCGCGCTGGAATCACCGTGCATGCGATCGACAAGTTTCCGCGCCTGCTCGACTACGTAACTCCAAAGAAGGTTCGAATAGCGGATGCTTCGCGAGTTCGTCTTGGCGCGCACCTAGCTCCAGGCACCACCGTCATGCACGAGGGTTTCGTGAACTTCAACGCCGGCACGCTTGGCGTGGCCATGGTTGAGGGTCGAATCTCGCAGGGCGTTGTGGTTGGCGACGGTTCAGACATCGGCGGTGGCGCTTCGATCATGGGCACCCTGTCGGGTGGCGGCCGTGAAAAGGTTCGCATCGGTGAGCGCGCGCTGCTCGGCGCTAATGCCGGCATCGGCATCTCGATCGGCGACGACACCGTGGTTGAGGCTGGGCTCTATGTCACGGCCGGCACCAAGGTCACGGTTATCGATGACTCGGGTGAGCGTGCCGTCAAGGCTCTCGAACTATCTGGTCTGCCAAACCTGTTGTTCCGTCGCAATTCGGTGACCGGCCGAGTCGAGGCAACCCCGCGCAGCGGCGTTGGCGTGACGCTCAACTCGGTTCTGCACAAATAGGTTTTGAGGCGCTTAAGCGCCAGTGATTGAATCCCAGCCGTTTTCGGGCAGGGGCTTGTCGTCTAACCAAACCCCTTCGCCTTCGGCTACAACGCCGATTGGCTTGAAAGCACGCGGCAACTTGGCCGAAGGCGCGAATGTGGCCAGCAGGCCGTGATCTTCTCCCCCGAAAAGAACCCAGGTCGAAGCATCCGCGCCCAATGCCATGGCCGGTTCTTCAACCGTTGCAATGAAGCCGTCGAGGTCGCGGCGATTTAGGCGCATGGCAACACCGCTTGCGCGAGCAATGCGCGCGGCATCTTTGGCCAGGCCGTCAGAAACATCAAGCATCGAGGATGCACCGGCTAAGGCAGCTTCGACACCGGCGGCGATCGGCGGGCGGGGCTGCTTTTGCACCAGCACCCAATCGTC
>WLFI01000077.1 GCA_009703845.1 Actinomycetota bacterium | reverse complement strand
TTTTAGGTCGGCCGGAAGGTCGCGTGGCTCAACCAGTTCACGAATGTGACCCACCGAAGCGAGCACTGTGAATTCGTTACCTAGGTACTTTGAGATTGTCTTCGCCTTGGCAGGCGACTCAACGATGACTAGCTTCTGGCTGGTGGCCAATTACTCTCCTGACGTTTTGTGCTTCACGATGTTGTCGCTGTAGCACTTGCGAAATGAACCATACCAATACTTTTGACGCTGACTCTAATCGTGATGTCGAAACCGACAATACGACATTCGACAAGGTTCACCATATTAAGTTGAGCAACTTTGGCTGCAACTTCACACGGATGCCCCGTGCGAAAGCCACTGAGCGAGTCGGCGGCAGAGAGCGCCACCAGCTCTGAGGCGCTTTCGAGACTCTCGGTTTCGAGTGCTTGATTTGCGCCAAAAATCAACGGTGTGGCGGCCCCGATAACAAGCAACAATGTCGCCAAAGCCAGAAATGTTCCCGACCCTTGTTCGCATGTAAGCCGATTTATCAGTAATCGCCGACCCATACGCACCTCTTCAACGCCCTTGCTACGCCGGAGGTTGACTTGGCAGTGGCACATAAGCTGCTTGCTTCTATATAGAAAGTCACGCGATAGTCGCTTAAATGTTTTTGAGCCCAGTCATCAAGCAGCGCCTGGGTCTCTCCGCGCGCCGCTGCAACCGCATAGCTAGTAAGTGCACGGATGTCGTTTGCCCCGGCATTCGCAATCTTGAACCCTGCCAACAGAACGGCAACCACGGCAAGTACCGCCGGAAGTGCCACGGCAAACTCGGCGCTCACCGCACCGCGTTCATCGAGCTTAAGAACGCGAGTTTTGCTAGTTAGTTTTTGACCAAGCGAAAGAGCATGAACGGGTATTTGTGTTCTTTGCCGTTTGAGGCAGCAACAGCAGCCAAAATCATCATGATCATTAGCAAGATGCCCAGAACCGCAACTAGCGGAACCACGAGAAGGGCTCCAAAGCCAAGGGTGAACACGGTGAAAAGGGTCAACACCGCTGCCAGTGGAAGCGAAATGATGATCCACTGAAGCTGAAAGTTCAAAGACTCGTTGGCGTGACGTTTGAGAAACTCGTCGTTCGGTCGAATTTGCTTGATGATGAGTGGTGGCAGCCAGGTCAGCAAGGCGGGTACGATTGCGAAGCTGCCAACCAGACCAACGACTAGCGGACCGAGGTGGGTCCACATTGCAAGTGTGTTTGAGCTTGCGCCCGCGGTTGGTGTTGCCGAGTATCCCTGCGGGGTTCCGCAGTTTGGGCAGCTTGCTGCCTGCCCATAATCGTTGCCGCAACTCGCGCAAAAAGCCATGGTGATCCTTTTCAAAAATGTGTGTGCCTAACACTTCAAAGATACCTAGCCTTGAGGTGTCAACGCCGTCTTTATAAGACCTAGCAGAATCTCTTTGACCTCTGGGCTTCGCATGATCACCACCAGTAATCCGGCGAATGCAACAGCCGCCATCGTTGCAATCGCATACTCCGCGGTGGCTGCGCCTTCTTCACGCATGAGATTGATTTTTAGGATTCTCGACATTTGGTTTTCTTCTTTCTTTGGTCGGGGTTTCAGAATGTTTCGGCGGTTGACGTCAGCGAGATAAAGAGTGGAATCACAACGAGGCACACCAGCGCAGGCAGAACCGCGGCTCCAAGTGGAATGGTTAGGCGAACCGAGAGTTGCCGAAGGGCGTGTTTGGCTCGGGTAGCGTGCTGTTCACGTATTGCGCGCGCTCGTGCATCCAAGAGGTCAGCCAATGGGGCGCCCGTTGTTCTGGCCGTAGCCACTAAACCACCCAGAGCGAGGTCAGTCTCGTCAACCGACTGACGCGCAACCGAAAGCGATTGACCTGATTTCAAAAGGGCAATAAACAGGTTCAGGCCAGCTGCCGGATCGTCAGAACTAGGTGTGGCCGCTTGCACCATGCGGTTTGACCAGCGGTTTGCGACGACGAGCAGCACAACCCCGGCTACCACCGACAGTTGCGCCAATAAATTGGTTAGCAAGGCGTCGAGGATGTTGAATCCTAGGCCTTGCGCAAGCACCACCACCCCGACCGGCAGCCAGGTGACCAATTTGACGGTGGCCTGCGGGCCAGCAAGTTCGGCAAGTAGCTCTTGCGCGGTATTCGATGCCTGTGTCCTGGCCGATTGAAGAGAGCGCAGGGCTTCGAGCATCGGTGCTCCCGAGCCTCGACAAGCAGTCAAGAGCCTGCTCAACTCTGAGTCAGCTTCGATTGAGACAAGTGACGCTCGTTCAAATCGCTGGCCAGATTCAAGCTGCATGATGATTCGTTCGAGTTGTGAGGTTGAGTCAGCCAAGTGGAATCACCTGCAAGCCGGATGAAGTTGCCCGAGGCACGCCCACTGCCTCGATTTTGTAACCACCGATGGCCGAAACGAATACCACCAGCCCGAGCGCCGACTCGGCGAGCCGAGCAATCACGGGCAGTGGCAGCCCCGCCCGAAGCCCCAGCGCTTCGATTCGACTGGCCACATCTTCAAGCGAATTGGCGTGGATGGTCGCGCCCGCGCCCGAGTGGCCCGTGTTTAGAGCATCGAGCATGGCCACCAGCTCGACCGAACGAACCTCACCGAGAGCGATGCGATCGGGGCTCATGCGCAATGCGTGAGACAGTAGCGAACTCAAAGTCACGGCACCGACCCCCTCAGCGTTGGGCTCGCGAGAGAGCAAACCGACCGAGTTGGGTAAACCAAGGTTAAGTTCGGCAACGTCTTCAATCGTGATGATGCGTTCGGCCGGGTAACGCCTGAGCAATGCCCTGAGCAACGTGGTTTTGCCCGAGCCAGCCGCGCCCGCGATAAGAACGGATTGCCGGGCATCCATGTGGTGTTTGATTTTTGCCAGCAAGTCGCCTGAGCGTTGATCACTGAATAGCTGGTCTGGTGAAGATGCGCCCTCGACCCCTGCGACTCGCCTGAAGGTGATGTTGGTTTCAGAACAAATGCCGAATGACAGCACAGCACTTATGCGCCAATCACCTGCGACAAAACTGGCAAAGGGATCTTTAAAATTGAGCGCTTGATTGGCCGACTCGGCTAGGTCGATGGCGAAATCTTGTAGTTCGCTTGCCTCTGAAAAAATCGACTCGGTCGAGAACCACCGACCAGCACTGCGCACCAGAACACTGCGCACCCCGTTGATCACGATGTCGGTGATGTTGGCATCATCCTTGAGGTTTTGTAGAGCCGAAGCGAACTGCATGAAATGAAAATGCCAGAGTTTGCCAGCGGTGAGTCCGCTTGCCATCGAAATGTGAATAACTGGCTCGGCGGCTCGATACTCGACCGAGGCAGACTCGAAATAACGCTAAAACAGCGAAATCAAGTTAAAAAAGGGGGCGGTAGCCCTTGGGGGAAGGACTACCGCCTGGCGGCACCGCATTGGGGGGAACCGGTGCCGCGGGTCGAGCCGAAGCTCGACTAGATAACTATAAACCCGAAACGCTAACATTTTTTTACATTTCAGAGGATTTACAGCCAAATTCTCAGCAAAGAAACCCGCTAGCCTGTTGGTTAGCAACAGAGAGAGACATGGATGTCGCAATCCGACGCAATTGAGAACCTATTCGAAGAGCACCGCGTGTTTGCGCCGGCAGCCGAATTCACTGCACAGTCCGTAGCCCAAGCATCCATTTATGAACAGGCCGCACAAGACCGACTGGGTTTCTGGGCCGAGCAGGCCAACAAACTTCACTGGCACAAGCCATTCACCAAGACTCTGAACTGGAGCGAAGCACCCTTCGCCAAGTGGTTCGAAGATGGCGAAATCAATGTTGCCTACAACTGCCTCGACCGTCACGTGGCCGAAGGTCGCGGCGACCGCGTAGCAATTCACTTTGAGGGCGAACCCGGTGACACCCAGACCTACACCTACGCGAGCCTGACCGAAGAGGTAAAGCGCGCGGCAAACGTTCTCACCGACCTCGGTGTCACCAAGGGCGACCGCGTTGCCATCTACCTTCCACACATTCCAGAAGCGGTCATCTCGATGCTTGCCGTCGCTCGCATCGGAGCGATTCACTCGGTGGTGTTCGGCGGTTTCAGTGCCGACTCGTTGGCAACGCGCATCCAGGATGCTGGTGCAAAGCTCGTGATCACCGCAGATGGCGGATACCGACGTGGCAAGGCCTCGGTACTCAAGCCTGCGGTTGACGAAGCCCTCGGCACCAACAACTGCCCGAGCGTCGAGCACGTACTCGTGGTCAAGCGCACCGAGCAGCCGGTTGAGTGGTTCGAAACCACCGACATTTGGTGGCACGAGGCGATGGCCGAAGCTAGCCCAGAGCATGAGGCGCAGGGTTTCGAAGCTGAGAACCCGCTTTTCATTCTTTACACCTCGGGCACCACCGGAAAGCCAAAGGGTATTCTTCACACCACCGGTGGCTACCTCACACAGGCAGCGTTTACCCACCGCAACGTGTTCGACTTGCACCCCGAAACCGATGTCTACTGGTGCACCGCCGACGTTGGCTGGATCACCGGTCACTCGTACGTGGCATACGGCCCGCTCGCCAACGGCGCTACGCAGGTTATCTACGAAGGCACCCCAGACAGCCCGCACCCAGGCCGCTGGTGGGAGATCATTCAAAAGTACGGCGTGACCATTCTCTACACCGCACCGACAGCCATTCGCTCTTTCATGAAGCTCGGTCGCAGCGTGCCAGATCAGTTCGACCTCAGCAGCCTTCGCGTGCTCGGTTCGGTTGGCGAGCCAATCAACCCAGAAGCGTGGATGTGGTACCGCGAGGTCATCGGAGGCAACCGTTGCCCGATCGTTGACACTTGGTGGCAGACCGAAACCGGTGCCATCATGATTAGCCCGCTACCTGGCGTGACTAACGCCAAGCCGGGTTCGGCGCAGGTGCCGATTCCAGGAATCAGCGCGGGCGTTGTTGACGAACACGGTCACGAGGTT
>WLFI01000076.1 GCA_009703845.1 Actinomycetota bacterium | reverse complement strand
GTGACCAACTCGGCAAAGCTCTCGGAGCCAAGAATAAAGTCGATGCGCATTCCCTCGTTGCGGGGGAAGCGAAGTTGTTGATAATCCCAGTAGGTATAGCCGGCCGGCACGAGCGGGCGAACCACGTCGGTTAGGCCGATTTGCTCGAAAGCCTCGAAGGCCTGGCGCTCGGGTGCAGAAACGTGGGTCGAGCCGGCAAAGTCGTCGATGTTCCAAACATCGGTGTCGAGCGGTGCGATGTTGAAATCACCCATCAATGCCAGCGGAGTCTCGGGGTCTGCCTCGAGCCACTCGGCGCTGGCGGCCGCAAGGCGGTCGAGCCATTCAAGCTTGTAGCTGTAGTGCGGGTCATCGAGTGTGCGCCCGTTTGGAATGTAAAGCGACCACACCCGCACACCATCGATGGTGGCACCGATGGCCCTGGCTTCGGCGGCATCCTTGAATTCGGGCATGTCAGCGAAACCGATCTCAACGTCTTCGGCCGGCTTTTTTGATGCAATCGCCACGCCGTTCCACTGGTTCAGGCCGTGCAGCACAACTTGATAGCCGGCGGCCTCAAACGCGGCCATCGGAAACTGCTCAGGCTTGCACTTGATCTCTTGCATCGCCAGCACATCGATGTCGGCGCGCACCATGTAGTCAACAACTCGGTCGACGCGGGTGCGAATTGAGTTCACGTTCCAGGTGGCTATGCGCATGCATCAAGGCTAAACGAAAGGCAAGCGGATGCTGCGCCGAGCCGCATCGTGCGAAAACCCGTTAAACGGCTCTCGTGGGCATATTCGTCTAGTTACACGCAAAATATTCGTCAAGAAATATACAAAAAGTTCGCAATAGCGAATAGGATTGTGCGCGGTGCGGAAGTTTTCGCTATTGCGAAGCACGCAGGCTTTATCGAGCCCAGAGGCTCGAAAAACATAAATACAACCACTAAGGGGTTTGTTTTGATCAAGTCACTAGCCTTCAAAATTCGCAAGGCTCTAGTTATCGCGACCAGCGCTGCTGTCGCTCTCACTGGCCTAACCGCCACGCCAGCTGCCGCCGCAGCCGACTTCGCCGCAGCTAACGCATTCGCATACGTCAGCGGCAGCGTCTCGACAGACGCCGCTAGCAACGATGTGACCCTGCCAGAAGGCGCGAGCTCGATCAGCTTTAACCGCCAGTTCAACTTGGGTGCCGACTTTTTCACCAACAATGTCGGCAAAAAAATCACCCTGAAAACTAGCATCACCGGCCCTGACGGAACCGTTTTGGGCGCTGGCTACTCCATTGGCGGTAGCCCTTCGTTTAGATTCTGTGTAACAAACGGCGCATGTGACTTCAGCACCTGGGATAAAAGTGAACTGGTAGTCAAGAACACTCACACCAACGGAAGCATTTCGGCCTTCAACTATGTGAATCGCCAAAGCACCTCGATGAACATGATGAGTCAACCAGAGCCGCTTCCTGCTGGCAAGTACACCATTTCGACCAAAATCCAATCGGATGGCGTTGATGTAGCCGTCGACGAGGTTCAAACCAACATTGTTACAGGCTGGGGCACCAACAGCTACAGCATCGAAGGTTCAACTATTACCCCTGCAGCTGCCGCCATCAACATCAACTTCTTTGCTCAAATGTGTGTTGACTCAGCCAAGCTTCAGGTGGGCGACGTCGTCACTCCTGAGCTCTACATCAATGACCAAAAGAAGAACCTTAACGGGGGTATGACCCGATTTGAAACACGTGACGGTTCAGCCCCAAACCCGAGAATGGGCGGCAACTCTTCAACTGCGACAGTAACCCAAGATGACATCGACTTCGGCTTGGCTGCTGGCATCAATACAAACCAGGACTCTATAACTGCCGGTTCGCCATATGCGCTGAAGGCCAAACTGCTCGACCAAGATGGTAACGACGTCTCGGGTGACTGTGCACCTGCAGCTCCAAGCAAGCCAACAATCACCGCTCAAGGACAGACCCTAACCGTCTCTCCGGGAGCCGTGAAGTTCGGCGACATGGTTCAGTGTGATTTCTACTCAGCGGCAGACCTTACCAAGGTCCTAAAGACCTCGATGGCGATGTCTAACATGCCAAACACCCCAGAGACCTGTAGTTACGACAACGCTCCAGGAGGCGTGACCTATGTCGTCAAGACCACCGGTTTTTACGCGGGAGTGCCTGGGCCACAGTCAGAGGCTTCGGACCCTGTACTAGTCGCGGCGCCTGGTTACACGCTGAACCCAGCTGTTAGCGGCGGAGACAAAGGCGGCGACATTTCGGTCGTTTCTAACTCGGTTAGCGCTGTTTCTGGTGCAACCAGCGTGCGCTTGATCTCAGATTCGACTGGAGCCCTGAGACTGAGCACGGTCTCGCAGTCAGTTCAGTGCCCTCCCTGTGGAGCAAGTAGCGCCACCGCAACGCTAGAGAAGACCACCACAAACGGGCTCTCTAGCACTTTTGCCGGAACCGGCTCTGTGACCATGACTACCGCTGGCGGAAGCTTTCCTAACGCGGCTTGGTATGGAGCGGGTGACAAGTGGACCTTGGCAGGCCAAAACATAACCTTTGGCGGCAACGGAAGCACTTTCACCTACAAGCTGATGCAAGGAACCTATGGGGCCGCAGCAACTACCTCGCTAGAGGTGGCAGCTTCGGTATTCGAGGCGACCTGTTCATCACTTGGTGCTGGATACACGACAAAGCCAAATGCACAGAGCATCAGCGTTCTGATCACCCCAATTTCAGCCCCGACTGCGAAACAGCTCTACAACCTGAGCTGCTATAAGCCGACCGCTCTATCTAGCACGACCACTAACCTTGTCACCCCTGTGATCGTCACGATTGACAACGCGACGACAGTCAATGTGGTCAAGGTGCTAGGCGAGAACAGTAATGTTGCCAACGCAACCAATACTGCGTTCTCGGCCAGTAACTCGGCTAGCGGTACCGCAACCGCACTGACGATTTTCGTAACCAAGCGACTTATCACAGACATCGCAATCGTCAACAACATGACGACCGAGTCTGGTTCAATTGCTAGCAGGGAAATTGTTCGCGTAGCTGCTGATTTGAGTTCGACAACCACTGCAAACGGTTGGGTTACCTCGGGAACCACTCTCGCAAACGAACCGGCCGTGATTGTTCCACAGATAAACGACGGTAGTTTCTATGTGATGCAGCGTGTTGCCTCGGCTGACTTCAAGTTGATGAAGGTAACTGCAACCGGCGCTGCCTCGACCGCGGTTTCGATTACCCATGACAAGGCGGCCGACATGGTGAACTACAACCTGTCTTGGCCGGCTGGTCTGCAGAGCGGTTCGCTTGCGAACGTCAGCGTTCAGGCATCGACGGCGACCAAGCTGACCATGCTTTCGGTAAACACCACAACTGGTGCTGGCAAGGCCAGCGAGATTGCCAGCTACGTAGTTTCGCCAGGTGTTGGCCTCTTCAGCGCAACTGTCGTTGATGCAGCCACCAAGGATGTCTCATGGTGGTTCAGCAACACCGCTGCCGACACCGGAAAGATTTCGATCTACAAATGGCGTGACCCTATGTTTGTGAAACCTGTTGGCCCAGTACCTGCGGTGACCTCGAAGAACCTCGAGTATGCAACCAACACCCCGGCTGCCGGCACCAAGGTAACCTTCACCGGAACCAACCTTGACCTAGCAACTGCGGTTAAGTTCGGTACCGTTGCCGCTACCCTGGGCACCAAGACCGCCACCTCACTTGAGGTGACCGTTCCTGCAGGAACCGGCACCGTCGCGATTACCATCGAGTCGGCAAACGGCAACGGCGCTGGTGGAAACTTCACCTACGTTGGTGCCACCAAGGTTGCACAGACCGTCACCTTGGATGCTGGTGCCAACACCGCAACCGTTGGCGATGCAGACCGCACCCTATCGGCCACCGTTGCGATGACCGGTTACACAGCCGTTCCAAGCCTCACCTACAGCTCGACTACCGCTTCGGTTTGTACCGTAACCGGCACCAAGCTGAAGTTTGTGAATAAGGGAACCTGTTCGGTCAAGGCAACTCAGGCCGGTTCTTCGTGGACCGCTGAGGGTGTTGCAACTAAAGACATCACGGTTGCTGGCCCAGACGCTCAGACCATCACCATCAAGGCACCTAGCGCCGGTGAGAAGCTGATTGGCCCAGACGGTTTCTTCGTCTACCCAAGCACCAACTCAGGTCAGCCGTTGAGCATCCGCTTTGATACCCCGAGCGTATGTAAGAAGGGAACCTTCGCAGCAAACCACGTGATCAACGTAAAGACCGGAACCTGTAAGGTGACCGTCTCTGCAGCTGGTAACGCGCAGTGGGCTGCCGGTTCGAGCACCCTCACCTACACCGTGGGTAAGGCTGGAACCACCGCAATCACCGATGCAGGTAACGTCAACGCCCCGGTCATTCTGAACGGTAACGGCACCAAGACCAACGTCTTGAGCGAAGTTGTTTCATGGAAGAAGTCGACCGGTGCTCTGACCGTTTCGTCTCGTGGAGTTTGGGTTGGCCCAATCACCGCAACGGCCACGTTCAAGATCGGCTCAAAGAGCTACACCTGTTCGCTCAAGTACGGAACGCTAAAGGCTGCTTCGGCAACCAGCGTGAAAGGCTTCCCTGCGACCAGCGCACTTTGTGGCGGCAGCTCATCGACCGACAAGGCCGCACTTGCAGCACTCAAGAAGATCACCGAACCTGTGGTCGTAAAGATCGTGGTTGTTCGTGAGCTTCGCGACCCGGCCAAATACGCCACCAAGGGTCAAAAAGTTACCCGCGCGGTTTACGTAACCATCGGTTAGTAATCAGCGTTAGTAAAGGGGATGGTTCTGTGCGGAACCATCCCCTTTCGCTTTGCCCGGGTAACTTCGACTTTGGTCGAGCGCCGGCCGCAGCATCCAAGATTTAGGATTGAGCCATGACCTTTTCTTCACCTTCAAAGCCACGCCTTGTTGAGCTAGTCAAAGAACTTGCCGTTGTGCACGGCCGTGTGAC
>WLFI01000075.1 GCA_009703845.1 Actinomycetota bacterium | reverse complement strand
CTCAGGTGATCAAACCGCCATGGATAGGCAACTCTGAAAAGTAGGTTTCATAACCTCGCCCAAGGTGAAAGTTGACTCGATTCTCGAGTTCGCGAAGCTCTCAGGCTCAATAGACAGAGGGGGAGTTCTGGTCGCCGACAACCGTCGGTGACGTTTAGGAGAACTCCGTGAACGACGCTCAGGCACTAAAAACCACACCGCTTTATGAAGAGCACGTTGCGCTCGGCGCTGCCTTCACCGACTTCGGTGGTTGGAACATGCCGGTTCGCTACACCTCAGACTTAGCCGAGCACGCAGCCGTTCGTGAAGCCGCCGGCATCTTCGACATCAGCCACATGGCCGAGTTCTTTTTCGAGGGTCCAGGCGCTGCCGCGTTTCTAGACCACGCCCTCGTTGGCGTTGCTTCAGAAATCAACCTCGGTCGCGCCAAGTATTCGCTCATCGTCAACGAGCAGGGCGGCATCATCGACGACCTCATCGTCTACCGCTTCACTGACGAGCGCTTTCTGATCATCGCAAACGCGGGAAACCACCAGGCCGTTTGGTCAGCTCTCAACGAGCGCGCGGCGGGTTTCGATGTAACTCTCGACGACGCCACTTCGCGTTACGCGCTCATCGCGGTTCAGGGCCCGCGTGCGGTTGAAGTTCTCAAGACTCTCACCAACGCGCCTCTAGATGACCTCAAGTACTACTCGATTTTCGAGGGTGAGTTGGGCGGCGCTCACGTGTACTTCGCTCGCACCGGCTACACCGGTGAAGACGGCTTCGAATTGTTGGTCAAAAACGAGGATGCTGTGGCCACCTGGCGCGCTATTCTCAGCGCAGGCAGTTCGGTTGGTTTGATTCCAGCCGGCTACGCCTGTCGCGACACCCTGCGTCTCGAAGCCGGCATGCCTCTCTATGGCAACGAACTTGGGCTGCACACCACTCCATTCGACGCCGGGTTCGCTCGAGTGGTTCGTCTCGATCACGATTTTGTCGGAGCATCCGCTCTGATAAACAAGGCGGGAGACGTCCCCGACCGCAAGCTGGTCGCGTTGGTTGGCGAAGGCCGACGCGCGGCACGTGCCCACTACGAGCTTTTCGAGAGCGAGACAGCTGAGCGGCCAATCGGCGAAATCACCACCGGAGCGCTGGCGCCAACCCTCGGTTACCCAATCGCGATGGCTTACATCGACTCGGTTCACAGCGAGCTGGGCACAACCGTTTGGGCCGATGTTCGCGGAAGCCGTCAGCCGATGCAAATTAGTTCGCTACCGTTTTATAAGCGCGCCAAGTAACAGATTCAAATAGAGAGAAAAAGGGAAAATCATGATCAACCGTGAAGGCCTGTTTTATACAAAAGAACACGAGTGGCTTGCCATTGATGGCGACGTGGCCACCGTTGGAATCACCGAGTATGCCGCCGAGAAGTTGGGTGACGTTGTTTACGTTGACCTACCTAAAGTTGGCACCCAGACCACTTACATGAAAATTTGTGGCGAGATCGAATCGACCAAGTCGGTTGGCGAGCTTTACGCACCGGTCGACGGCGAAGTTGTTGCAGTGAACGAAACCGTTGCCAGCAACCCAGAGCTAATCAACCACGACGCATTCGGTGCCGGCTGGTTGATCAAGATTCGCTTCACCGAGCTACCAACCCTGCTCAGCCACGACGAATACGCAGCACTTACCAACGAAGGCTAAAAACTAAATGACCAGCGCGCACAAAGATTTCAAGTACCGTCACATTGGCACCAGCTCGGCCGACCAGCTGCTCATGCTGAAAACGCTCGGCTATGACAGCATCGACGACTTGATGTCAGATGCCGTGCCGCAGGTCATCCGCTTCGATGGTGAAGGCACGCTGCCCGAGCCAATCAGTGAGCCAGAGGCGCTAGGTGAGCTTCGCGCGCTGGCTTCTCGCAACCGCATCACCGCTTCGATGATTGGCCTCGGCTATTACGGCACCCACGTGCCCGGAGTCATCAAACGCAACGTTCTCGAGAACCCTTCTTGGTACACCGCCTACACGCCTTACCAGCCCGAGATTTCTCAGGGCCGCCTCGAAGCGCTGATCAACTTTCAAACTATGGTCACCGATCTGACCGGAATGAAGACTGCCAACGCCTCGATGCTCGACGAGGGAACCGCCGTTGTCGAAGCCATGATGATTGCGCGTCGCTCGAGTGACTCGAAGTCGAATGTCTTCTATGTCGACTCGGATGCTCTGCCGCAGACCAAGGCGTTGCTAGAACACCGTGCCGAACCCCTCGGCATCGAAGTTCAATACTTCGACGCCTCGGCTGGTGCAACCGGTCTGGTCGGTGAATATTTCGGCCTTATGTTGCAGTACCCGGGAGCATCGGGTGCCATCACCGACATCAAGCCTGCAATCGATGCAGCTCATGCGGTATCTGCCATCGCCGTTGTGGCCGCCGACCTACTTGCGCTCACTCTGATTGCAGCACCGGGTGACCTCGGCGCAGACATCGCCGTTGGAACCTCACAGCGTTTCGGTGTGCCGATGGGCTTTGGTGGCCCACACGCTGGCTACCTCGCCGTGCGCGACGGGCTCGAGCGCTCAATGCCTGGCCGTCTGGTTGGTGTTTCGATCGACGCCGAGGGCGCCGCCGCATACCGACTTACTCTGCAAACTCGTGAGCAGCACATTCGCCGCGAGCGCGCCACCTCGAACATTTGCACCGCCCAGGTTTTGCTTGCTGTTATGGCCGGAATGTATGCGGTCTACCACGGCCCTCGCGGTCTGCGCGCTATCGCAAACGAAGTCCACACTAAAACCGTTGCGCTCGCCGAGTCGCTAACCGCAGCCGGGCTAACTCTTTCGTCCCAGGAGTTCTTCGACACCATCCGCGTTTTGAATGTTGATGCCGAAGCCGTTTGGCAGAAGGCTCGCGCGCACGGCATCACCTTGTTGAAAGTGGATGACTCGACCATCGGCATCTCGGTCGACGAAACCACCAGCGAAGCAACCTTGAACGCAATCGCTCACGCCTTCGGTGCCGAGCTAGTCGCCATCGCCGAGGCGAGCCGCGTTTCGAACTTCGCCCGCACTACCTCTTATCTGACGCACGAGGTGTTCAACTCGCACCACAGCGAAACCTCGATGCTGCGCTACCTCAAGCGTCTTGCCGACTACGACTACGCGCTCGACCGCGGCATGATTCCGCTCGGCTCTTGCACCATGAAGTTGAATGCCACCACCGAGATGGAGGCCGTCACCTGGCCAGAGTTCGGAAACATTCACCCATTCGCACCAGCCGACGATACTCGCGGCTACCTGCAGATGATCGACCAGCTAACCACTTGGCTCTGCGAAGTCACCGGCTACGACGCGGTCTCGCTACAGCCAAACGCCGGCAGCCAGGGCGAACTTGCCGGACTCATGGCGATTCGGGGATACCACCTATCTCGCGGTGATGTTCAGCGCACCATCTGCCTCATTCCTTCCAGCGCTCACGGCACCAACGCAGCCTCGGCCGTTCTTGCCGGAATGCAGGTTGTTGTTGTGGCTTGTGATGACAACGGCAACGTGGATGTCGCAGACCTAACCTCGAAGATTGAAGAAGCCGGTGACCGACTCAGCGCGCTGATGGTCACCTACCCGTCAACCCACGGTGTTTATGAAGAAGCCATCGTCGACATTTGTGACCGAGTTCACGCAGCCGGCGGTCAGGTTTACATCGACGGCGCAAACACCAACGCCGTGGTCGGTTATGCAAAGTTCGGCAAGTTCGGCGGCGACGTTAGCCACCTCAACCTGCACAAGACCTTCTGCATCCCTCACGGCGGTGGCGGCCCGGGTGTTGGTCCGGTTGCGGCACGTGCCCACCTCGCACCATTCCTACCTGGTCACGCGCAAGCACAAACCGAGCTTCCGGCATTCGGACCAATCTCGGCTGCGCCATTCGGCTCGGCGAGCATCCTGCCAATTTCTTGGGCTTACATTCGCATGATGGGCACCGTCGGTTTGGCCGAAGCAACCGCAGGTGCTGTGCTTTCGGCAAACTACGTCGCCAAAAAGCTCGAGGGCCACTACCCGGTTCTTTACACCGGAAACAAGGGTCTGGTTGCCCACGAGTGCATTCTCGATGTTCGCCCACTCACCAAAGATTCAGGCGTGAGCGTGGATGACATTGCCAAACGTCTAATCGACTACGGGTTCCACGCACCAACCATGTCGTTCCCGGTTGCAGGCACTTTGATGATCGAGCCAACCGAGAGCGAACCTCTCGATGAACTCGATCGTTTCGTCGACGCCATGATTGCCATTCGCGCCGAAGCGGCCAAGGTTGAGTCGGGGGAGTGGAACGTCGAAGACAACCCACTTCGTAACGCACCGCACACTGCCAAGTCGGTGATCGGTGAATGGAATAAGCCATACTCTCGCGAGCTCGCTGCCTACCCGGTAGTTGGGCAACACCGCAACAAGTACTGGCCGATTGTTCGGCGCATCGACTCGGTTTATGGCGACCGCAATCTGGTTTGCTCTTGCCCACCGCCCGAGGCCTTCGCCTAAGGTCTAACCAAACGCCCTTGCCGCGAGCACTATTGCTAGCGCGGTGATCATCGCGCCGCCGGCCAGGCTGAGCCAGGTTCGAACGCGCGGGGTTGTTATGCCTCTTATGGCTGCACCTGTTAGTGCCAGACCCTGTTGCCAAACCACCGAGCCCAAGAACACCCCGCTCGCGAAGGCAAAGGTTGCCGAAACCGGGTCTGAACCCGTAAGCCCGACCAAGCTCGGAGTTATCGCCAAAAAGTAAAGAGCAGTCGGCGGGTTCACGACCGTTGCGGCAGCAAATTTCAAATAGGTCTTTCCAGCGGTGGTCGCTTCGACCTGCGCTCCTGAAGAAACCTCGGATGCTCGTCTCTGACTCAACGCCTTATAAATCGTTTGCGCACCCAACCCCAGCAAGATTGCGGCACCGATCAGGCTGAACCAAATTCCGTAGGTTCCTAGGATGCTCGCCACGGCCGATCCGG
>WLFI01000074.1 GCA_009703845.1 Actinomycetota bacterium | reverse complement strand
GTGGCGGCAGAAACTAGAACGCCGCGCTCATAACGAAGATTGATTGCCAAGCCGTCGATCTTCAGTTCACAGAGAAAACGCGATGCTCCGGTTTTGCCCATCCAGGCATCAAGTTCTTCGGCCGAGAACGCGTTGTCGAGGCTCATCATGCGCTCGAGGTGTTCAATCGGTGCAAAAGCCACGTTTGCAGAACCGCCGACCGTTTGCGAAGGGCTATCGCCGGTGATCAAATCGGGGTTCTCGCGCTCGAGACGCTCAAGTTCGAGCATCAGCGCGTCATAGTCGGCATCGCTAATCAGAACGGTGTTGCCCTCGTAATAAGCGCGACGATGGGCGTTGATTTGGTCGACTAGCTCGTTGACTCTTCGAGCGGCGGCTTCGTGAAGCAGATCGCCCACGGCTAAGCCTCGACCTCGGCGAGCGCGCTCACCGTGCGGTCAATCGTGGTTTGGCCAAGAACTCGAGTGCCAACATAGAGCACCGCCGTCTGCCCCGGCGATACACCGATGAGCGGTTCGTGAAGCTTCATAACCAATTCGCCGTCTTGCACCGCGGCTTTGCACGGCACTGCCTCACCGTGGGCTCGAACCTGCACGTGTGCTTCAAACCACTCGGATGGTTCAGCCGGAGCCGCGCCACACCAGGTGTATCTCGACCCGCCCAATTCGGCGATGGCCAAAGCCTCTTGCGGACCGACAACGACAGTATTGGTCTTTGGGCGAATTTCTAAAACATAACGCGGTTTGCCATCGGCAGCTGGTCGACCAATGTTCAAGCCTTTGCGCTGGCCGACGGTAAAACCGTGTGCACCTTCGTGAGCGCCGAGAACGTTGCCAGAGCGGTCAACGATCTGACCGGTTTCTTTACCGAGCTTGTCGGCAATCCAGTCTTGGGTGTCACCCTCTGGAATGAAGCAGATGTCGTATGAGTCTGGCTTTTGGGCAACCGCTAGCCCTCGCTGTTCTGCCTCGGCGCGAACCAGGGCCTTTGAAGCCATGGCTCCGAGTGGAAACATTGAGTGCTTTAGCTGCTCTTCGGTGAGCACGCCTAGAACATAAGACTGATCTTTTGCCATGGCAGCACTGCGGTGAAGCTCTAGTCCCTCTGAACCATCTACCAAAGATGCATAGTGCCCTGTGCACACTGCGTCGAAACCTAGTGCGAGTGCCTTCTCAAGAAGGGCGGCAAACTTGATGCGCTCATTGCAACGCATGCATGGGTTAGGGGTTCGACCAGCCTGATATTCCGCAATGAAGTCATCAACTACATCTAGCTTGAAACGCTCACTGAAGTCCCAAACGTAATAAGGGATGCCGAGTATGTTGGCGGCGCGCTGGGCGTCCATGCTGTCTTCGATGGTGCAGCATCCGCGTGAACCGGTGCGAAGAGTGCCTGGCATGCGGGACAGCGCTAGGTGAACACCGACAACTTCGTGGCCTGCCTCAACGGCGCGTGCGGCAGCAACGGCGCTATCGACGCCACCTGACATTGCTGCTAAAACCTTCACCCTTCAATCCTACGAAGTGGTGTAGCCCGCCTTGCGCGCTCCTGCATAAGCGGCCGGCAGCGCGTCTAGAAACTTTTGAATGTCTTCGGCAGTGTTTGAAGCTCCCAGAGTCACACGCAGGCACCCCGAAGCCTCTGCCTCATCACGCCCCATGGTGAGCAAAACGTGAGAAGCGGCCGTGACCCCTGCCTGACAGGCCGAACCGTTCGAGACACATACGCCCGCTTGGTCGAGCAAAAAGAGCAGCGAATCGCCCGAGCATCCGGGAAAAGTGAAGTGAGCGTTGTCAGGCAGCCCTGGCGCTTCTCCCCTGCTGAACCTGGCATCGGGCACGATCTGCAATACGCCACGGATGACCTGATCGCGAAGTTCACTGGTGTGCGTGCCGTGCTGCTCAAGATTTGCCACGGCCAGAGTTACAGCTAGCGAAAAGGCCTTCGCGCCGGCAGCGTTCATGGTTCCCGAACGCATGGCGCGCTCTTGCCCACCGCCGTGCACGAGCGAAGTGAGTTTGACCGAACGGGCGACGACTAGAGCGCCAACCCCAACCGGCCCACCGACTTTGTGCGCCGTTATCGACATGGCGGCCAGGCCAGACTCGGCAAAACTGACTGGAATGTGACCCAAGGCGGCTACGGCATCTGAATGCACTGGAATATCGAAACGTTTAGCAATCTCGGTTACTCGACTAACCTCGGTGACCACGCCGGTTTCGTTGTTTGCCCACATGAGGCTAATCAGTGCAACTTCGTCGGCACGTTCAGCTAAAAACTGAGCCAACCAATCAAGGTTGATTACGCCGCACTCGTCTACCGGAATCCAAACCGCCTCGGCACCCTGTTCACGCTCGAGCCACTCGATCGGGTCAATAACTGCGTGGTGTTCGGTGTATGCGCTCAGCACAAGCCTGCGACGAGCATCCTTGCGGTTTTGTGCCCAAAAGAGACCTTTGATGGCTAGGTTGTCTGATTCGGTGCCGCCGGCGGTAAAAATCACTTCGTTGCGATTGCAGTCGATAGCCTTGGCAATCTCTTCACGCGCCTCTTCGAGGGCCTTTCGCGAAGTTTGACCGGCGGTGTGAACCGACGAAGGGTTGCCCAGAACGGTTAGGTAGTCGGTGTAGCGCTGCAACACCTCTGGCCGAATCGGTGAGGTGGCTGCGTGGTCAAGATAGACAACCATGGTCTTTAGCCTAGCCATTACGCCAATGCAGCGTTGGTCACGAGTAAACTTTGAAAGTTATTTGCCGCACTTGAAAAATCAGGAATCACATGCCCGAAAGCAACACCAGCACTTCAACGCTCGGTGTGACCCTGCATGATGGCAAGGGAACCATTCGCGTTTATTCAGCCAACGCGACCTCGATTGAATTCTTGGTATTGAACCCTTCTGACTCGAGCGAAGTTCAAACTCGCCTAACGCTGAAAAGAACCGAAACGGATGTCTGGGAGGCAACCTCACCCGCTATCGCCGCCGGTGTTCACTACGCCCTTCGAGCTTCAGGCCCAGACGGAGCTCGCCACGGGTTCAACAACAAGATCAACCTCATCGACCCATACGCCCGCGGTGTAGTTCGAGAGTCGGCTCGAGATTTTCACAATGTAGTGCTCGACGGCTCGTTCGATTGGCAGGGCGTTGAAAAACCAAACACGCCGATGTCGCAGACGATCATCTATGAGGCGCACGCCCGCGGTCTGACACGTGGCAACACCGATTTGCCGGACGACATTCGCGGAACCTATGCCGCGCTCGCGCATCCGAGCACTATCGAACATTTGAAGCGAATCGGAATCACGGCCGTAGAACTTTTGCCAGTGCAGATGTTTATTTCTGAGCCGCGGTTGATGAACATGGGCCTGATCAATTACTGGGGCTACAACACCATCAACTTTTTCACCCCGCATCACCGCTATGCGTCACCGGCCGCGATTGAAGCCGGGCCCGAGGCAATCGTCGCCGAATTCAAGACCGCCGTTCGCGAACTGCACCGAGCCGGCATCGAGGTGCTTCTCGACGTGGTTTACAACCACACCGCAGAAGGTGGTGCGCGCGGCTTGACCTATTCGTTTAGAGGCCTAGACAACTCGTCTTATTACCGACAAGACGATGCCGGCAACTATCACGACACCACCGGATGCGGAAACTCGCTGGATTTCTCAAACCCACGTGTCGTCGAACTCGTGATGGATTCGCTGCGCTACTGGACCACCGAGATGCAGATTGACGGCTACCGTTTTGACTTGGCCACCACACTTGCCCGCGATGGATCAAACCAGTACGACCCGAACCACCCGATGCTCGCCGCGATGGCTAGCGACCCGGTGCTTAGTGAAGCCAAGCTCATCGTTGAGCCGTGGGACATTGGCCTAGGTGGCTGGCAAACCGGCAACTTTCCAGACCGGTTCAACGAATGGAATGACAGTTATCGCGACACGGTGCGCCGGTTCTGGCTGGCCGACCTGGCCGCGAAACAAAACTCGGGACACTTCTACAGTGGCGTTGCTGACCTGGCCACCCGCCTAGCTGGCTCACGCGACATTGTCGATGGTGCGAACGGGCCGCTCGGATCAGTGAACTTTGTTACCGCCCACGATGGCTTCTGCCTACACGATCTGGTTTCTTACAACGTGAAGCACAACCAGGTGAATGGTGAAGGCAACCGCGATGGAAACAACAACAACTATTCATACAACCACGGTGCCGAGGGTGAGGTTTCTGACCTGGGTATCAACGCGCTTCGTCGCCGTTCGGTGCGAAACATGCTCGGAACCCTGCTTTTCTCGGCCGGCGTACCGATGGTTACCGCGGGCGACGAACGAGCCAAGACCCAATCGGGCAACAACAATGCCTACTGCCAAGACACCGCACTCTCGTGGGTCAACTGGAATCTGACTGACGCTCAGAAGAACCTCGAAAACAACTTCGCCTACCTCACCAAACTTCGTCGCGAAAACGCCTCGCTTCGCCAGACGAATTTTGGAAACTTCGAAACGGCAACACCAGACAGCGATTTGGTGCGTTGGTACTCAGAACACGGTGAGATTCTCACCGAGCAGCAGTGGCACGATGCGCAGCAGCGAACTTTGCTGCGTCAAGTGCGCCATGTCGACGAAAACGGGACGAAAAACGAAACCCTGACCGTTCTTCACGGTAATGACGATGCCATCTCGCTCACTCTGCCACCGACGTCTGGCCACTGGGAGTTGATTTGGGACAGCACCCACGAAACCCCGCCGGTTAAGTTTTCGAAGCACAAGGCCCACTCGAAACTTCTCGTTGGCCCCACATCCATGCTGGTCTTTAGAGCCGAATAGGCCAATAGCTGCCGAATAATCGCTAAGTTTGGTTTATGACCAGCGAGATTTCTTACCGTCACAACAACCCGATTGGCCGCTTGCCGATTTTGAACGTCGAGCCAACCGTTGAAGCGGGTCGATGGGCCGCCAAGGCCTTTGTCGGTGAAGTGATCCCTTTTTCTGCCGTTTCATTTCGCGAAGG
>WLFI01000073.1 GCA_009703845.1 Actinomycetota bacterium | reverse complement strand
TACCCCCGAAGTTGGCTGGACCAAGGTCGACATGCTTCCCAACGCGGAGAACGACCCAGTGATGGCCGCGATTGGCTCGAACCCAGACGTTTTTCACTTTCACTACGACAGCTTTGATCTGCCAGAGGGTGCCGAGCTTTTCGGTATCACCGGCGACATCAAGCAGGCGTTCAAGGTTGGCCCGAAGGCTTGGGCGGTGCAGTTTCACATCGAGGTTGGTCCAGCTGCGATGTTCTCGTGGTTTGCCACCTACGGCCGCGAGTTCGAAAAACTCGCCGGGGGAGTCGAGCACCAGAAGGCGCTAACAATCGCCAACTGGGATGCCTACCGCCAACGTTCGATCGCAGTGGGCGAGGCTTTCGCAGCTGAGGTTTTGGCACAAGCCGCTCGTTAGTCGAGTTCGCTTGCGGGCACACGGGCATGGTCGGGCGAATCGTTTACCAAAATAACTCTCGGTGAACGGCTGGAAAATTAAGGTTGGTCTGCACCAGAATAAGCACATGACTACACCACGCAAACCAGCCGCATCGTCGGCCCCAAAAACCGCCGCTAAGCCGGCTACCCGTGCAGCCGCTGCGAAACCAGTTGCCAAAACCGTTGCTAAGCCAGCTGCTAAGCCAGCTGTTAAGGCACCTGTAAAGGCTGCTCCAAAGGTTGCTGCTAAGGCACCTGTTAAGGCTGCTCCTAAGGCTGCCCCTAAGGCCGCCGCCAAGCCTGCAGCAAAGCCAGCCCCTAAGGCCGCCAAGCCAGCCAAAGTTGTGATCGACACCACCAAGCGCTACAAGTTTCTTTCGGGTATTGACGACTCAATCTTCTGCCAGCGCGTGAGCGACCACCTAGACGCCGGTTACGAACTTGCCGGTTCACCGACCATGGTGGTCAAGGGTTCAACCGTTTATGTTGGCCAGGCCATCGTTCGCAAGGCAACCAAAAAGGTTGCGAAGAGAAAAAAGAAGTAACTAGTACTTATGCCAAGACCCGCCCACACGCTGGGCGGGTTTTGCACTTAAGCGGCCTTACGCGTAGCCCCGGCAACCTCACAGGCCAACCAAAATTGCCTCTTGCAACCCCAAGCGCCTAGGTGTAAAAAAGTTATCCACAGGCTATAAACGAGATTTTGCGAATCGCAATAGTGTTGCGTCACGGAAATTCCGTGGACCGTTGGGAGGCAGAAATGTTCCAGTCACAACTAGTAATTGCAACGCTTTTCGTACCGAGCTCGCAGAGAGAGCTTGCGCTCGAAAAGACTTCAGATAAAAACCGCATCACCGAGGTCATCGATCTGGTCAAAGACCATGAACTAGCCGACATCATCGTGGTGCTAACCGATAGCGAAGATGTTCTCGCAGCCGCCTATTCGGCCGGCACGGTGAACCACTTCGTGAGCCACACGCTCAACGAGACTCAGGCCATCACGGCGCTGTTCGAATCAGACGACGTTTTTGTTGATGAAGACGAAGATGCCTGGGTGCTGAGAGTTTCGCTCGAGCTTGATCAAACCTCGGCGGCTGCCATGGCGCTTGCCTTCGAGGCTGGGTCGAATGCTGGGCTTGCGCCTATTGCTGCTTTTCGCTAATCCGCGAGTGATTGCGGCTAGCGAAGAATGAGCCGACGATCACCAAGGGGAACCCAACCAGCATTCCCAAGGTGATTGGCTCACCGGCAAAGGCAATACCAAGAGCGAAGGCAACGGCGGTGTTCACATAGGTGATGAGCGAGGCCCGACTTAGGGCGATCTCACGCATTAGCGCGAAGAACACCACGAACGCGATGGCCGAGCTCACAACGCCGAGCACGAGTAGCGACATCCACGATTCGAATTTGGGTGTCGTTACTCCCTCGGCGAGTGGGTTCATGAGCGCGGGCACCACATAGATCACTGCGGTGAAGAGCATCGACACCGCGATGACACCCATGGTGTCGACGTTCGGTGAGTTCTTGGTGGTGATCGCCGGCGCAACGGCGTAGCCAACCGCGGCTAGCAAGACTGCGCCAACCCAAACCAGCTCGAGATTCTGCGTGAACACGTCGATGCCGACAAGCGCGATGATGCCGGCGAACCCGATCACCAGGCCGAGTATGTTCTTTGGATGCGCGACCGAACGGTCACCCAGGTAGTAGTAGGTCACGGCCATTGCCATGAACGGCACCGTTGCGATGAGCAACCCGACGAGCCCGCTGTCGATGTGCCCGTCTTCGGCGTGAGTGATGAGCCACCAAGGCCCGGCCATTTCGAACAGTGCGAAAGCTAGCACCGGCTTCCACGCTTTAAGTGCGGGGATGAACGCCTTAGCGCGAATCGCAAGAGGCACCAGCACGGCCGCACCAATCACCACGCGCGCCAAAATAATGAACTCGCCCGAAAAGTCGGTGACGGCGATTTTGATGAAAAAGTAGGGGATTCCCCATGCGATTCCAGCGATTAGAAAAAGCAGCAGACCTTTGCGCGACATGGGCTCAAGCCTAGCCGAGCGCACTCGACCCGCCGCTTGGGGCGCGTGAGCATCCGCGCGTTTGAGGCGCCGCCGCAAACCGAGCATCCGCGCGTTTGTTAGCCCCCGAACAAACTTGGGTAATGCCCGCGCGATTGTTAGGCTGAGAGCGTACGAGGAGGTACGAAATGCGCCCACTAGCGCGTGTCATTTTTGACGAAGCTCATCGCCAGGCGTGGTCCACAAGACCCGAAATTGCGAAGAGTATCAACCCGACGAATCCAAACGACGCGGGTTATGTAACTGCCGCCACCGACCTGAGCGACTCGGGTTTTACGGTTGGCGTGCACGAGAGCGGTGCGATCACCGCAAGCACCCTGAGCGAGGCCGACGTTTTCGTAGTGCTGCACGGCTCAGACGATGCGTGGGAATCAACCACCAAGATCGGCGACCCTAAATACTCGGATGCTGAAATCGACGCACTTGTCGAATTCGTGCAGGCCGGCGGAGGTCTCATTTTGTTCGGCGAAACCGAAGCCAAGAAATATGGCAACTCGGTGGCCGAAATCGCCGCCCGATTCGGACTCGAACTACAAAACACCACGGCTCAAGACCCAGAGAATTGCTACCGCGAGGTTGCCGCCTGGGTGATGGCCGATCTAGCCAAGCCGGTCGGTTTCGACATCACCGGTGGCGCGCGCCAAGCCTGTTTCTATCGCACCGGAACCATCGCCGTACGCCCAGAGGCCGCCTCTCGTACCCACGTTCTCGCCCGCACCTCGGCAGTTGCCAGCCCGGCCAGCGCGCCGGTTATGGTGGCGCAAACTTACGGTGCCGGCCGAGTGATTTTGCTCGCCGACAGCGACATCTTTGGCGACGACTCGATTCGCGACCACAGCCACCGCAGTCTTTGGCGCAACCTGGTTACCTGGGCTGCCGCAACCGGAGGTGCGAGCGCTGCCCGCACCGAAAGCTGGACCAAGAGCGACCCGCACTGGCTAGCGCTCGCCGCCGCATGTGAAGCCATTCGCCCGCTTCAGGCGAAAGACGGTTCGTTGGCCAAGGCCGATGACGCCGAGCAGCCTTCGGCAGCGGCGATGGCCGAAGCAACCGCGCACGTGGGTGTCATGATTGCGAGCATCCGCGCTTTGATGCCTCGATTCGAACACCAGCGCGACCACCTCGAAGCCACCATCGTCGACCTCGAAAAGTGGGTCGCCGGCGGTTTCGCAGTGCCAGACTTTCTCGACTCGCTCGTGCTGTTCAGACCCGATCTGCACCGCGTCGACGGACTCGAAAACCTCGTGGTCTTTGCGATGTACACCCAAAACGGCAACCTCGACCGCAATTTCGAAGCCGTCATCACCCGAACGGTTTGGCCAAACTGGGTCGCCGACCTCGAAGCCAACAAATATGACAACCCGGCCTTCGTGCCGATCGAGTTCGTCGACTTCACGGCCGGATACGACACCAACTCTGCGGTGCTGTTCCCCGAAACCGTGGCAACCCGCGAACTAGCCAAGTTTCACTGGGGCGGCATCTTCTGCGACCGCGAGGCTGCTCGTTTTAGAAGCATCACCGGCGCGGCATCTGAGCTATTGAAACTCGCCATGCCGGCCGAACTCGAGCTCATGCTCGCCGACCAGCGCCTCACGCAAGAGACGTTCGTGCTGTGGGATCTCGTGCACGACCGCGCTCACAGCCACGGCGACCTGCCGTTCGACCCATTCATGATCAAACAGCGGATGCCCTACTGGATGTATGCGCTCGAAGAACTGCGCTGCGACCTCACCGCCTACCGCGAAACCGTTGAGCTTGAGCAAAATGGCGTTTACCTCGCGCGCTTTGTGCGTTTGGCCGTGCTGTTCGACCGACTCTACCGATTCCCGATCACCGGTGACCGCGTGCGCAACTACGACGGCCTCGGTGGTCAAATCATTTTCGCCTGGCTTCACCAGAACGGCGTGCTGAACTGGACAGACAACACACTGTCGCTCGATTGGGAGCGCCTCGACCAGTCGATGTTCGATCTTTGCGAGCAGGTCGAAGATCTTTACCGCAACGGCATCGACCGCAGCCGCTTGGCTCACTGGATGTCGGCTTACGACTTCGTTTCGCGCTGGGTCGAGCCGCACCCTGCCTCGGTTTGGGCTAAGGGTGCCGACGCACTGCCGCTAGCCGGAGAGCTCAAAGAAGTGGTGAACGTGGTCATGCCAGACGAGTTCCCGCTTAACGTTTTCTATGAGGCGCTGCGCAAGAAGCTCGCCCCACAAATTGCTGCCACCGCCGGCATCGTCGGCTAAAGGAGAACCGTGTCACAAGAACGCAAGATCTGGCGCGGATTCGCCAGCGATAACTATGCCGGCGTGCATCCAGATGTGATGGCCGCGATGTTGGCGGTAAACGAGGGTCATGAGGTTGCCTATGGCGACGACTCGGTCACCGCTCGACTAGACGCGATGATTCAGGCCGAGTTTGGCCCGCAGGCACTGGCGTTTCCGGTGTTCAACGGCACCGGCGCAAACGTCGTGGCCCTGCAGGCTTGCACCGAGCGCTGGGAGGCCGTGATTTGCGCCGAGTCGGCACACATCAATGCCGATGAGGGTGG
>WLFI01000072.1 GCA_009703845.1 Actinomycetota bacterium | reverse complement strand
GAACTGAGCCGCATCCAAGTCGTTTCTAATCTTTTTATTGAAGGACAAACCGAAGCAGAACTCCGAGACGACTACAACTCGGCAATTGAACAGTTGCAACTGCTAAAGACGCAGCTGGCCGAACCTTCAGTTTCATACCTAGCAGAACTCACTGCAGTTGTTACCGTGGACGCCAGGCCAAACCACACGCAGCAGAGTTTCGCCAAAACGGTCGCACAGGCGCAGGTTCACGTGCAAGCCGGGGATGTTTTTCAAGTCGTTGTGTCGCAACGTTTTGACCGTGAAACTCAATCGAGTCCGCTAGACATTTACCGGGCGCTTCGCTCCATCAACCCAAGCCCATACATGTACCACATCAATCTTTCTGACACGTCAGGTGTTTATTCGATTGTTGGCTCATCTCCAGAGGCTCTGGTAAAGGTGTTCGACGGCCAGGCAATCATGCACCCGATTGCAGGTTCGAAGCCGCGTGGCAAGACATTCGAAGAAGACATTGAGCTCGCCGAGATCCTTTTGTCAGATGAGAAGGAACGTGCAGAACACCTGATGCTCGTTGACCTCGCAAGAAATGACCTGCTCAAGGTCTGCAATCCAAAATCAGTAAATGTGACCGAGTTTATGAAGATTCACAAGTTCAGCCACATTCAGCACTTGGTTTCAACCGTTGAGGGCAACCTAAACGTCGATTCCTCTGTGGTCGACGTATTCAGAGCCACTTTTCCGGCAGGAACTCTTTCGGGAGCTCCTAAGCCTAGGGCTCTCGAAATCATTGATGACCTAGAAAGCGATAACCGGGGATTGTTCGGTGGTGTCGTCGGATACTTTGACTTTGCTGGGAATGCCGATCTTGCTATCGCGATTAGAACGGCCCTAATTCGTAACGGTGTCGCACACGTGCAGGCGGGAGCGGGAATTGTTCTAGATTCAGAACCCACAAGCGAATTCAACGAAACAAAGAGCAAGGCCGCCGTTATCTTGCACGCCATTGACGTCGCCGACTCCCTGAGGCGCATCTAATTGGCTCCTAAACGGCTTGTTTACAGCTCACTTGCGATACTGGCCCTCGTGGCATTCTTGGCAATCCAGCCCTGGTTCGAAGTCAAGTTGGCTACGGGAACGGATCTGTTAATCGAGGGAACCGCCGTGTACCCTGCCATTCCGGCTGCCTTGTTTGTCGACTTACTAGCGATAGCGCTTTTTCTTTACCTGCAGAGTCGGTGGGGCGCAGTTTTTCTTATTGCGGCTGGAATAGCTCTCGCCTGGTCGATGGTTCCGCCAATCGCAGTACTTTTGGGTGCCGACGCATCAGCGCTCGAACCATTCGTTGCCAAATCGACAGGTATAGCTAACTGGGTGGCTCAATTGGACGAGGTCGTGCTGAGCCACCAGAGCACATTCAACGGTTTGGCCGCCGTAGTTCTAGCATTCGCAATCACACTGCTTCAGATTTATACGGCTCTCGTTGCACTTATTCGTATCTCAAAAAAGTTGAGCGAGCGCTCCAAAGCCAAGCGCGTCAAGCCGCAACTTGAATTAGAGAAAGCGGATGATCTAGACCACTCTCTTTGGCAAGAGACGAATCCGAACCACAAGTAAACTAGAGACATCTAGAGAGGGCAGAATGACTTCAGAACACCCAAGCGACCCTGGACACGGCGACTCAATTGCCGCGTGGGTAGCGGTAATCATCATCATCATCGCATCGGGAGTGGCCACCTGGGCTTACTACTTCGACATGTTTGGTCTCGTCTGGGCATCAGGTGTAGTTGTGGTTCTTGGTGTAGTTGCCGGAGTGGTGTTAGCACGCATGGGCTACGGAATCAAAGGCAAGCGCTAGACATTCGTGCTTGAAGACCTCTACGCAGGAGCTGCGGAAGACTCCGAAAGACGAAGAAGCACCGTTTCGACAAGCCATCTAGAAAGCATCATCGCATGCAGAGCTCCTGCGATCGACGCATTAAATGCTCTGAAGCCTCGCGAGCGCATTCAAGTGTTAGCCGAAATAAAGCGCTCCAGCCCATCGAAAGGTTCGTTGGCGACCATCGAAGATGCCCCGGCATTGGCAAGGATTTACGAGCAGCACGGGGCCTCAGCGATCTCTGTGCTCACCGAAGAGAGAAAATTCAAGGGTTCCCTAGCTGATCTCGAGCAGGTGCGTGCTGCCGTCAATGTTCCGCTGTTAAGAAAAGACTTTATTTCGAACGAGTACCAGCTACTCGAGGCGCGTGCACACGGAGCAGACATCTTTTTGCTCATTGTTGCGGGGCTGGATGTAGCCACGTTGGCTCGTCTAAAAGCCTTCGGCGAAGAGCTCGGAATGACGGCCTTCGTTGAGACTCACTCGGGTGAAGAGCTCAAGGTGGCCGGTGACGTTGGGGCGAAACTAATTGGTGTAAACGCGAGAGACCTGACCACCTTTGAGACTGATCGAGATCTATTCTCGAAACTCGTGGGCGACTTTCCGGATGGGGCTATCAAAGTCGCCGAAAGCGCCGTGCGTGAAGTTTCAGACGTTGTTGCCTACCGGCAGGCGGGCGCAGACGTGGTCTTAATCGGTGAAGCTCTGGTGACTGGTGACCCGGCTTCTCGCCTAGACGAATTCTTGAACTCGTAATCGATTTAGGATTGAACCTATGACTCAGTTGCGCGAACAAGTAGGCCCGTACTTCGGCGAATTCGGTGGGCGGTTTGTGCCTGAGTCTCTAATCGCGGCGCTCGATGAGCTAGAAAGTACATACAACGCGGCAAAAGCCGATCCAAGCTTCGTGCTCGAGCTTGCCGAACTCCACAAAAACTACACGGGTCGCCCAAGCATCATTACCGAGGCGAAGCGATTTGCATCACTCGCCGGCGACATCCGTGTCTTTTTGAAACGCGAAGATTTAAATCACACAGGATCGCACAAGATAAACAACGTACTGGGGCAGGCTCTACTAGCAAAGCGCATGGGTAAGACCCGCATCATCGCCGAAACTGGAGCTGGTCAGCATGGCGTTGCAAGCGCTACCGCAGCGGCACTGTTCGGTCTCGAATGCGTCGTTTACATGGGTGAAGTTGATACTGAGCGTCAGGCTCTGAATGTCGCCCGAATGAAACTCCTCGGTGCAACAGTTGTAGCAGTCAAGACCGGTTCTCGAACTCTCAAAGACGCCATTAATGAGGCACTTCGAGATTGGGTTACCAACGTTGAAAACACGCACTACCTTCTCGGCACCGTTGCCGGTCCGCACCCGTTTCCTACCATGGTTCGCGATTTCCACTCGGTAATTGGTAACGAAGCCAGGGCACAGATGCTTAGTGATTTCGGAACTCTTCCAACCGTTGTCGCCGCGTGTGTCGGTGGCGGATCAAACGCGATTGGAATCTTCCACGCTTTCCTTGATGACCAAGATGTTCGGTTGCTCGGATTCGAAGCGGCCGGTGACGGTATGGGTACGCCGCGGCACGCCGCCACACTGAACTATGGAAAGCCTGGCGTGCTGCACGGCGCTCGCTCATACATGCTTCAAGACGAGGATGGCCAAACCCTTGAGAGCCACTCGATTAGCGCAGGCCTCGACTACCCGGGTGTCGGCCCTGAACACTCGTGGTTGAAGGATCTCGGCCGAGCTGAATATCGGGGCATCTCTGATGACGAAGCGATGCAAGCCCTTCGCCTGCTCAGCCAAACCGAGGGAATCATTCCAGCGATTGAGACGGCTCACGCTCTCGCCGGTGTTCTCAAGTTAGGTAAAGAGTTGGCTCCCGGCAGCTCGGTATTGGTAAACCTGAGTGGCCGTGGCGATAAAGACATGGAAACCGCGGCTCGCTACTTCGGATTGCTGGGGGACTAGCGATGAGCAAAGTAGAAGCGGCATTTGCAGCTAACAAAGCGGCCGGCAAAGACACCCTCATCGGATATTTTCCTCTTGGATTTCCAACCTTGAGCGAATCGGTAGAGGCAGCTGTCGCCATGGCCGAGGGCGGCGTTGACATTCTTGAACTCGGTGTTCCTTATTCTGACCCGGTGATGGACGGACCAGTCATCCAAGAGGCAACTGAGCTATCGCTCGCCAACGGCTTCAAACTTCGTCAGACTTTTGATGCGGTGAAAGAGGTCTCTGAACGCACGGGTGTGCCGGTTTTAGTTATGACTTACTGGAACCCTGTCATGCAGTTTGGAGTGCAAAAGTTCGCCGAGGCGCTCAAACAGGCCGGTGGCGCAGGAATGATCACGCCTGACCTAATTCCAGATGAAGCTGCGGAATGGCTTGCTGCCGCAGACCAGTATGACCTTGATCGAGTGTTCCTTGCAGCTCCGACCTCATCGGCAGAGCGCATTCAGAACGCGGCAGAACTCAGTCGTGGTTTTGTCTATGCCGTGTCCACAATGGGTATTACGGGCGCAAGAGACGAAGTGGACTCCCTGGCACGCGGAGTGGTTTCGGCAGTTCGCGACACGGATGTTCAGGCAAACGTCGCAGTGGGCATCGGTATTTCAACGGGGGAGCAGGCTTCTGCAGTAAACGATTACGCAGATGGCGCCATTATCGGGAGCGTTTTTGTGCGTGCATACAGCCAAGGGGGGCTACCCGAGCTCAAACGTATTGTTGCCGAAATAGAATCGAAAATGAACAAGGGACGTAAATGACCATCGCAAACTTCGTTGCATCTATTCCAAGCCCACCAGATTCGACCATCGATCTAGGCTTTGCGCGCATCCACTATTACGCGTTGTTCATTCTGTTGGGCATAGTCGTAGCCGTTTATTGGTCAAACCGCAGATTGGTTAAGCGCGGGGGCGAGAGCGGCCTGATGCTTGACGTTGCAATTTGGGCCGTACCGATCGGTATCGTCGGCGCGAGACTGTTCCACGTCGTAACCCACCTAAGCGACTATGTCGGTGAAGGTAAAGACCTGCTCAAGATTCTGTATGTTTGGGAGGGCGGCCTCGCAATCTATGGTGGCCTGATCTTTGGTGTTTTGGGAGCCTACCTAGGTGCCCGTCAAGCGGGGCTCAAGCTGCTTTCGGTAGCTGACGCTCTAGCGCCAGCCGTTCTTTTGGCGCAAG
>WLFI01000071.1 GCA_009703845.1 Actinomycetota bacterium | reverse complement strand
GAACTTTGCGCAAACCTCGAGCTCGGCGTTAGCGTCGACCGAGCAGAACTCAACGCTGTGCTCGCCGGCCTGCTTGGTCTCGCGCAGGTCAAACATTTGAGTGAAGTCGGCACCCTCGCGCGAACCGATGATGGTTGGGCGGCCCAGATAGCCGCGCGCGTTTTCGCGCCAGATGCCGATGGTCTGCGGGTCGTCAAAGTCGCACGGTGGGGTTAGCTCGAGCTGTGTGCGAACCAAGTCTTCAGCAGCGTGGATGTCGGCGACCGCCGCACCCCAATACAAAATGGCCGGGGTGCCTGCACTCGTGTCGAAGATTACCGAGACGCCCGCGCGACGAAGATGAATTAGCTGCATAAAAAGAAATTTACTCGCCAAAACTGCAAGCGTTTACCGATTGGTGCGAACTAGCCCTTGGCGACGCGCAAAAAGTCTTCGCGCTCAACGAGCTTGATGCGCTCGCGACCCTCGGCCTCGCCGAGAGCCTTCTCTTGTGCGTCGATCAACAACCACTGCGGCCAGCCAACGAATTCGACTCCGCGCGAGTTGAGCAGAGCATCCACTGCGCTTTCGTCGGCGTTTTCTGGGCTCCACCACTTGGCGCGATCGCCGATGACGTGGCCGATGGTTTCGAGCGCGTCGCTCTTGGTGTGACCGATGAGGCCAACCGGTCCGCGCTTGATCCAACCGGTGGCATATACGCCGTCGATCTGCTTTCCGTCGGCGTAGAGAACTCGACCGCCGTCGTTCGGAATCACGCCGTACTTGGCGTCGTAAGGAATCTGGTCTAGCTCTGAACCGAAGTAGCCAACCGCGCGGTAGACGGCCTGAACCGGAATCTCGCGGAACTCGCCGGTTGACGTGACTCCCCCGCGACCATCGAGTTCGGTGCGCTCGATGCGAATGCCGGCAACCTTGCCGTCTTCACCGAGCACCTCGACCGGGGCCGAGAAAAAGTGCAGGTGCAGGCGACGCGGGGCGCCGGTGTTCTGCGGCTCTTCGCGAAGTGCCTCGAGGGTGTTGACCATCACGCGGGTCTGGTTGTTCGAGTCGATCGCCTCTTGCGAACCCTCGTCATATTTGAAGTCTTCGTCATAGACGATGCAGTCGACGCCTTCGATGTGGGTGGCCTCGCGAAGTTCGAGCGGGGTGAACTTGACCTGAGCCGGCCCGCGACGACCGAACACGTGCACGTCGGTGACCGGCGAGCTCTTGAGGCCTTCGTAAACATTGGCTGGAATGTCGGTTGAAAGCATGTCTTGCGGGTGCTTGACCAGCACGCGGGCCACGTCGAGCGCCACGTTGCCGTTGCCGATCACTGCAATCTCGCGTGCGTTCAGCGGCCAGGTGCGCGGCACGTCTGGGTGGGCGTCATACCAGTTGACGAAATCGGCGGCGCCGTAAGAGCCGTCGAGATCGATGCCCGGAATGTTCAGGTCAGCATCCTTGATTGCACCGGTCGAGAAAATCACTGCGTTGTAGTGCTTTTTCAAGTCTTCGAGGGTGATGTCGGTGCCGTACTTGACGTTGCCGAAGAAGCGAATGTCGCCGCGGTCGAGAACCTCGTAGAGCGCACGAATAATGCCCTTAATTCGCGGATGGTCGGGGGCGACGCCATAGCGAACCAAGCCGTATGGTGCTGGCAGTAGGTCGAAGAGGTCGATCGAAACCTCGAAGTCGCGTAGCTCAGATTTGATGAGCAGGTCGGCGGCATAGATACCGGCCGGGCCGGCTCCCACGATGGCAAGTCGCAGCTTGGTCATTTGTTCCTCTGGTGTTTCGTTGGCTGGTCAGTTTTGGCTTGGGTTTAGTTGTCGCGATCGACTACTGCTTCGGCAAAGTTCTTGAGCGCCGACTTCACGTTGCTGTCGGGCAGCGGTGCTAGCGCGGCGACGGCTTCGTCGGCCCAGCGCTTGGCTTGCTGGTAGGCCTGCTCGGCCACCTCGTGTTCGCGAAGGCGCTTTACGGCTTCGGCAAGTTTGGCATCATCTTCGAGACCTGAGTCGATGAACTCGACAAGTTCTGCGGCCCCGGCATCGGTCTTGGCCTGAGCGCGAAGTAGCAGCATCGGCAAGGTTGGCACACCGGCGCGCAGGTCGGTGCCGGGGGTCTTGCCCGAAGCGCCAGCCTCGGCGATGTCGATCACGTCGTCGATGAGTTGGAAGGCAACGCCGACGCTCTCGCCATAGCTGGTCAGCGGCTCGAGGTATTCGTCGGGTGCATCGGCAAACATGGCACCGAGCTGAGCCGATGCGGCAATCAGCGAACCGGTTTTGTCGGCGAGCACGCGAATGTAGTGGTCGACCGCGTCTTCGCCTGGCTGCGGGCCAACGGTTTCGTGCAGTTGACCGAGGCATAGGCGCTCAAAGGTGTCGGCCTGCAGGGTTAGGGCCTTTTCGCCAAGTCGAGAAACAATCTGGGATGCTCGAGCAAACAAAAGGTCGCCGGTGAGAATCGCGACCGAATTGCCCCAAATGTTCTGAGCGGTCGGCACACCTCGGCGGGTGGGAGCGTCGTCCATCACGTCATCGTGATAGAGAGTAGCTAGGTGGGTGAGCTCGACAACCACTGCAGCATCGATCACCGACGCGTTGTTGTAGTCACCGAGTTGAGAGGTGAGCAGAACGAGCACTGGGCGGATGCGCTTGCCGCCGGCATCCACTAGGTGACGTGCAGTCACCTTGGCAATTGGGTCGGTGTGCTCGGTTGCCTTTAGCAGTGCGGCTTCGACCAGCTCAAGACCAGACTCGATGCGCGAAAGCAGGGCCTTGTCGGCCACCTTGCGCATCTGCTTTGGTAGTGATGGTTTTGCCATTTATTTGCTCGCCTTTGGTTTGAAGCCCACATGGATAGCAACGATTCCGAACGATAGATTCCTGAAAGTGACTTTTTCGTAGCCAGCTTTTTCGATTTTGGCGGCTAGCGTGCGCTGGTCGGGCCACGCGTCGATCGACTCAGACAGGTAGGCATAGGCCTCTGGGGTCTTCGAGGCTAGCGACGAGAACGCTGGCAGCACCTTGCGCAGGTAGAAGTTGTAGAACGGGCGAAGCACAGGGTTGGTGACTTTTGAGAACTCGCAAATCACGATGCGACCGCCCGGCTTAGTTACGCGGAACATTTCGCTGAGTGCTGCCTCGACATCAACCACGTTGCGCAAACCGAACGAAATGGTGGTGGCATCGAATTCTTTTGCCTTGAACGGAAGCTTGGTGGCGTCGGCGAAGACAAACTCGATTTCGGGGTGGCGCTTGCGGCCTTCGGCGAGCATCCCCTCGCTAAAATCACCGGCCACGAGGCGAACGCCTGGGCGGGCAAAAGCAGCGGTTGAAGAGCCGGTGCCGGCGGCCATGTCAAGCACGCTCTGGCCATTTTGCGGGTCAACGGCTTTGGCTACTATGCCTCGCCACAGTCGCGATTGGCCGAACGAAAGCAGGTCGTTGGTCTTGTCATAGGTAGGCGCGACCTCGTCAAACATGGCGGCAACCTGCGCGGGTTGCTTAGAAAGGTCGGCTTTGCTCACTGCTCAAGTCTACCTTCGGCAAAAACGAACCCCATCGCCGGGGGTTAGCGATGGGGTCGTTCGATGCGACTTTCGCCGCAAGGTTTGGTTTAGTTTTCGCTGTCGTAGAAGTAGTCGGCGTTTGGCTTGCGGCGAGCGCTCAAAGTCTTGACTCCTGCTGCTGAACCGAAGGCAAGTGCACCCGCACCCATGGCCACGAGACCCCAGGTCGCCGATTCGATGAATACATCGGCGGGAGTCTTGGCTGTGGTTCGAATGCTGGCCGGATCAATGGCTGGTGCGGCGTCTGGATTGATTGCATTGGCGCCAACCACCTGATCTGAGCCCGCAGGGGCGAGCGGTGAAGCAGGTGAGCCCGGAATCACCGACGGCAGAAGTGGTGATACCGAGTAGTTTGCTCCGGTGGCGTTGCTGTTTGAGTTGTAAGGCGAGGTACTTGGGGCAGCGCTAGGGTCTGAGCCCGGGGTGGCCGGAAGAACGAAACCGCCCTCGTCGTCGTCACCCTCATCTTCGTCATCGCCTTCATCTTCGTCATCATCACCATGGGGGCGAATAACTACCGGAGGAAGTGAGTGATTGTCTTCGTGACCCCAGCCGTCGCCTTCGTGATCATCGTGTTCGCCATCTTCATCGTCTTCATCATCACGATCGGTAAAGATCGGTGAAGTTGCTGTCGATTTGGTCGTGGTCGAGACGGTTGCGGCCGATGCAGGGGCTGCGAGAGCCAGTGGAACACCGAGAACCGATAGTGCCACTGCGATTGCTAGTAGCTGCTTCTTCGACATGATTACCTTTGATTGGCGGGAGTAAAATCTTTTAGTGCTGAGTTCAGATTAGAAGTGCAGCAATGCCAAACCCAATCAAAATCAGCCACTTCACAGAAAACGCTCAGTGAGGTGTCAGCATCAAAAACCGCAGCCGTTCGACGGTTTGCCAAGTTCGAGCCAGTTAGGGGCATCCGTGCGCGTTGTCTCTAAAGAGCTAACCGGTGACATCGCTCCCCTGCTGCAGCGTTTGCCTGCAAACCCAATCACTTTTTTGCGCCACGGCGAAGGCATCGTCGGTATCGGTGAGCACGCTCGTTTGACCGCCACCGGGCCAAATCGCTTCGCCGAACTCTCGGCCGCTTGGATTGCCCTGGTCGCGCAGGCCGAAGTCTCAGACGACGTCAACCTACCTGGCAGCGGCCTTTTGGCCTTTGGTGCCATCGCCTTTGCCGACTCGTCTTCGAGCGAGAGCACGCTGATCGTGCCCCGTGTGGTGCTCGGTCACCGCGATGGCCGCAACTGGATCACCACAATCGACGACGCCTCACTCGAAGATTTCAACTCGGATGCTGCGCCGGCGAATGCCGACACCACTAGCCTTGCCGAGCCCCTGGCCCCGGGCAGCCTCACCCGAAGTGGATTCAAACAGGCCGTTGCCAGCGCGCTCGGGGCCATCGCGGCTGAACGTGTTGAGAAGGTTGTGCTTGCGCGCGACCTGGTTGCACCGCTCGCGCCAGACTTCGATATTCGTAACCCACTGATCGCACT